>NZ_QOCB01000096.1:8244-37172 GCF_003318165.1 Psychromonas sp. B3M02 | reverse complement strand
CCGTCATGGCATCAATGAAAAGATAGAGAATATAATACCAATCATAGTAAGTAACTGATCTATTTTACTTGTTAAAACAACTTATTTTTTCGTTGTAAGTTTCGTATAGGGAACAACCATTTACATCAACTTACGCCTCAAACTAAGCCATTTTTCCGGCGCAAAATTTAGATCAGTTATTTAATACAATTGGTATAAGACGTCAACCGATTACTAGAAAAAGGGCTGATAACATCACATGTTATCAGCCCTTTTTGTTAGCTCTATTTATCTGAAAACTATTTAGGTAAAAAACCGATACGGTCATAAACCTTAGCTAGGGTTTCAGCTGCACGCTCACGAGCTTTTTCAGCGCCTACTCGGGCCATCGCTTGTAATGCTTGCTCATCTGCACGCAACTCTTTAAAGCGAGCTTGAATTGGCTCTAATAGCGTAACAACAGCATCGGCAGTATCTGATTTCAAATGACCATACATTTTATCTTCATATTCAGGGATCAAACTCTCAATTGAACGGTTTGTTGAACATGATAATAAAGTCAGTAAGTTAGATACACCTGGTTTTTCAGCAGTATCAAAGTAGATACGTGCTTGTTCATCAGAGTCTGTCGCAGCGCTTTTAATTTTCTTGGCTATTTTTTTCGGATCTTCTAATAAAGCAATGAAGTTCTTTTCATTGTCATCAGACTTAGACATCTTCTTAGTTGGCTCTTGTAAACTCATGATACGCGCGCCGTGCTCTGGAATAGCAGGCTCAGGTACAACAAAAGTTTCCCCGTAAGCATTGTTAAAACGTGTTGCGATATCACGAGCTAACTCAAGGTGTTGCTTTTGGTCACTACCAACAGGCACATGTTTTGGACCATATAATAAGATATCAGCCGCCATTAATACTGGATAGCTAAATAAGCCGGCATTGATATTAGTGACATTTTTTTGCGACTTATCTTTAAACTGTGTCATGCGGTTTAGTTCACCCATTTGCGTATGACAGTTTAAAATCCAAGATAACTCTGCATGCTCAGGTACTTGTGACTGAATAAACATGGTGCTTTTTTGTGGGTCAATGCCTACTGCTTGATACATTGCTAAACCATCATAGATGGCATTACGTAATGCTTTAGGGTCTTGGCGAACCGTGATTGCATGTAGGTCAACTAAACAGAACAAGCAATCGTTGTCTTCTTGCATCGCTACCCATTGGCGTAATGCGCCCATGTAGTTACCAATTGTTAAGCCACCTGATGGCTGACATCCACTTAATACAACGGGTTTAGTCATTTTTACTTTCCTTCATTGCGCTTATAGCAATGTTAATAATTCATCGAAATGATTAATAATATAATCTGGATTAATCTGTTTGATCGGCTCACCAAAGTTATAACCGTAAGTTAGTGCAATGGTTGTTACCTTGGCATTCTGCCCTGCCAAAATGTCATTACGCGAATCACCTACCATCACGGATTGTGCAGCATTGACTTTAAAATGCTCACAAGCAAACTCAACCTGCATAGGGTCTGGTTTGTTACGCGCTAACGTATCTCCCCCTAGTAATAGATCGAAACAGCGATCAATACCAAAATAGGCGAGTAATTCAGGTAAGAATTTTTCAGCTTTATTAGTAATTAATGCAATTTTATAGCCTTTATCCTGTAGCTTAAATAAAGTGCTTTTGACCGCAGGGTATAAACCCGACTCGGTATTTAAAAATTGCTGGTAGTAACCTTCAAAGAGGCTCACCGCATCAGCTAATGTTTGCTCTGAGCTAGGAGAACCGTTTACATGAAGTAAACAACGTTCAACCATTTTAGCAATACCATCACCAACCCATGTTTTAACGACTAGGTCATTAACATGTGGTAAAGATAATTCGTCCAACATGGCATTTAATGATAAACGTAAATCAGGAACGCTATTAACCAGCGTTCCATCAAGATCAAAACAGAGTAATTTAATATCAGTAAGTTGAGACATAATTAGCTGCTTTATTTTACTTCCGTTAACTGTTCACGCATCTCATCAATCACTGCTTTATAGTCAGGTTGATTGAAGATAGCAGAACCTGCAACAAACATATCCGCGCCGGCTTCAGCGATCTCTTTAATGTTATCTGTTTTAACACCACCGTCTACTTCTAAACGGATATCACGACCACTTTCATCAATTAACTTACGAACTGCGCGTAGTTTTTCTAGTGTATGAGGAATAAATGATTGACCACCAAAACCAGGGTTAACAGACATTAATAGCACCACGTCTAGTTTATCCATTACATGTGTTAACTCTTCTAATGAAGTCGCAGGATTTAATACTAAACCTGCCTTACAACCGTAAGATTTAATCAGTTGTAATGAACGATCCACATGTTTTGATGCTTCAGGATGGAAAGTGATAATAGAAGCGCCCGCTTCTGCAAATTGAACAATCATGCTATCTACTGGTTCAACCATTAGGTGAACATCAATCGGTGCAGTAATACCGTAATCACGTAGTGCTTTACACACCATTGGACCAATTGTTAGGTTAGGTACGTAATGGTTATCCATTACATCAAAGTGCACCACATCAGCGCCATCAGCTAATACTTTTTTAACATCATCACCCAAACGAGCAAAGTCTGCAGAAAGGATTGAAGGTGCAATTAAATAGTCTGTCATAATGGTCTGTTCCTAAATAGAAATAAGCTAAAGTATGAGTGCGCCATTCTACCTAAGCAGCGACTAACACACTAATTTTTATTTGTGATGTTTGCGTTTGATTTCGTTTTAGCCGGAAAAAAAGCAAATAACTCGGCAACCGGCTTACGATCCGTTGATTTACTGCTGATGGTACGCGCAACAAAGATTTTATCGCACTCTGCATCACGATATAACTCTTGAGTTAAGGTGGTATCGTGATTACTTAATAATACTGCCGCTTTACTTTCACGCGCTAACTTCGCTAATTGAGCTTGATCATCCAAACTAAAGCCTTGTGTTGCATAACTAGTAAAAGAAGCACTTTTACTTAACGGCACATAAGGTGGGTCACAATACAGCACATCATTATCACGCAGATACAAAAACAACTTTTGATAAGGTTTACAGGTAAAAGTCGCTTTTTTGGCTTTTTCTGCAAAAAATAACAGTTCAGTTTCAGGAAAGTAAGGCTGTTTATAGCGCCCAAAAGGGACATTAAAGCCACCACTTTTATTATAGCGGCATAGACCATTGTAACCATGACGGTTCATGTATAAGAATAATAATGAGCGCAGATAAACATCATCACTTTTATTAAACTTTTCACGTAATTGGTAATAAACGTCTTCTTGATTATATTTGGCTTGAAAATAGACTTTAGCATCACGGATAAACTGTTTAGGTTTACGTTTGATGATTTTATACATCTCTATTAAATCAGGATTAATATCATTCAGCACATATTCATCAAAGTCAGTATTTAAAAACACCGAACCTGCGCCCACAAAGGGTTCGATTAATCTATTCGCTTTTGGTAAGCGTGCATTAATTTGTTCAGTTAAGGTAAACTTCCCACCAGCCCATTTTAAAAAGGCTCTATTTTTTTTATTCATTATTTAACCGCAAATCATTGTGTACTGCTTGCCATGACTTTATCCAAGTAGGCATACCTGCAAATGCTGCTGGCAAGTTTTTAATCGCCAAGTTTGCAGATGCTTGTGAGGTGTATTCCCCGTAAATGACAACAAACCAAGGTTTATTGTTACGAATAGTTTGATATATAAACACGTTTTCTATTGCCCCATATTTCTGCTTGAAAGCACTTAAATAAGAGCGCGTAGACATAGCTGAAAGCTGTATGGTTAAGTGTTTAGGATTTTTACTTAATAGAATATTCGATGCCGTAAACAAACTATCTGTCGCTTGTTTTTGTTCATTATTAGGTGGTGCTTGTTGTACCACCTCTACTGCTGGCTCAGGCTCTTTTTGCTCAGCATTGATTTGAGTCGCTTCGCTACCCTCTGTCGCTTGCTGCTGAATCTGCTGAGCCACACTCTCTTGATTATCCAATGATAATGAGGGTGCTTCATTAGGTGTTAATAAAGCAGGTATCGCCTGCTCTTTCAACACTGCAGGTGCTTCCACCATCACATTATTAGGCTGTTCAACTAATACAGGTAATGTAATTAACTGGTCATCTGAAACCACTACACGTTGTTCTTTTTGATCAGAAAGCCCCACTGTACTTTCATTATCTGAAATATCTAAATCTAGAGTAGACCAGCCACCCGCTAAGGGTTCAGTGTTAGTCGAGCTCTCTGGTTCAGAGACAGGATCAATCAACTGTTCAATAGGTAATTCAACTATCTTCTCTGATTTCTCAGGAATAAATTTAGGATATAAATAGATACCTAGAGCGGTGACAATCACCACTAATAACAACATTAATAGTGCAGCCGGCAGCCAAGTTTTAACCCAAGTATGTTTATCTTCAGTAAAACCACCTTGGCTCAGTGTTTCTGCGAGTGTGATTATCTTATGTGGATTACCCGCACATAAACTTAATTGGTGATATAACGCATCTTGATGCTGTAATTTAGCTTGATAATCTATTTGCGCAAAATTATGTGCTAACAGTGCCTTCGCTTCCTGTGTACTTAACGCAGGTAATATTAACTCTAAGCGATTTAAGCTCCTGCGTAATCTATCTGCAAGATGTGAAGCTAAATACTCAGAGAAGCGCTTAGTGGTTGCTGTATCGCCTAATAAGATGACATTAACGTTATTATTCTCAGTTAATTCATAGGAAGTTAATAACTCAGATAACTCAATTAAAAAGTCTGTTGGCAAAAAATGTGCATTATCAATAATTAACAAGCGATTTTGTGCTTCACCAGACTCCTCCTGTAAGCGTTCAACAGAATCGACTAATTTATCCTGAGCATTAAATAAAGCATGCTCAAACAACTGCTCTATCACCTTTTGTCTTAAAGCTAGCACAGTAGCAACCTTGCTTAAGCACAGGTAACTCTGTTTTAACTCTGCAGGTAAAGCATTAGATAAGTTTTCAGTCAGTGTGGTTTTACCAGATCCGGCTTCACCAGTGATCATGATAAGAGAGGAGGATAGATAGATATGGTGTTGCAGCCGATCTAAAAGCTGCAACTGTGAAGGAAGCGGTATAAGCGTTCTTTCAACCATAATAGATTAAGATTCTATGACATCACGAAGTACAACTTCACTTACATCATCAAATAATGCACTAGTACCAATAGAAGTAGGTAGTACTAAGCGTAGTTTCCCATCAAGTACCTTTTTATCTAACTGCATATGTTCTGCAAAATGTTGATATTGCATATTTTCAGGTGCTGCTAGCGGTAGATCAAAGGCTTCAATTAGGTCAATAATACGATCCACATCATCGTGCTCGATTAAACCTAATACAAAAGAGGTTTCAGCTGCTAATACCATACCAGCGGCAACCGCTTCACCATGTAACCAGTTACCGTAACCTTGTTCCGCTTCGATCGCATGACCAAAAGTATGGCCAAGGTTCAGCAGAGCACGAATGCCATGTTCTTTTTCATCAAGAGCAACCACTTCCGCTTTAATCTCACAACAGCGTTTTAGCATGTAAATAATTGCACTTGGTGTTAATGCTTTGATCGCTTCAATATTTTGCTCAAGCCATTTAAAAAAGTCTTGATCATAAATAATGCCGTACTTAATCACTTCAGCCATACCCGCAGCAAATTCACGATCAGGTAAGGTTTTTAGACACTCAATATCAATCACAACAGATTGTGGTTGATAAAAAGCACCAATCATATTTTTACCCAATGGGTGATTAACAGCGGTTTTACCACCAACTGATGAATCAACCTGAGCAAGCAACGTAGTAGGAATTTGTACAAAGGCGATACCACGTTGGTAACATGCCGCAGCAAAACCAGCCATATCACCAATAACACCGCCACCTAATGCAACAATGGTGGTGTCACGAGCATGCTTCTTAGCTAATAGTTCACTTAATATGATTTCAAAAGTACTTAGATTTTTATGTTGCTCGCCGTCAGGTAAAATTACGTCATCTACTTGAAAATCTTTTAATGTATTTTTACAGGCCTCTAGATAGAGTGGTGCGACAACATCATTAGTAACAATCATGACTTTTTTGCCTTTTATCGCACTGCTTAATAAGTCAGTATCTGATAAAAGGTGTGAACCTATCGAGATAGGGTAACTACGATCACCTAGATCAACGAGTAACTTTTCCATTAAAAATCCAATAAAGCTATAATTTGACTAGCAACAACCTTGGCACTTTGCTCGTCAGTTTCAATAGTGTAATCCGCCGCTTCTTCGTAAAGTGCATTACGCTTTTCAGCTAGAGTTTCTAATACTGATTGGGGATCATCTGTTTGTAGAAGTGGTCGACGTTTGTCTTTTAACGTTCTTGCTAATTGCTTTTGCACGCTTGTTTTTAAATAAACAACAATACCACGAGCCGATAAGTGCGTTCTGTTTTCTTGACGAATAACGGCACCACCACCTGTTGCTAAAACAATACCATGTTTTTTAGTTAGCTCGTCTAACATCTCTTGTTCACGGTTTCTAAAGCCTTCTTCACCTTCGACATCAAACACCCAAGCGATATCAGCGCCTGTTTTGCGTTCAATTTCACTATCTGAATCAAGGAAGTCTAAGTGCAGCATTTGTGCTAGTTGACGGCCAATTGTGCTTTTACCAGCCCCCATTGGGCCAATTAAAAATATATTACGCTGTTCTGCCATGTTGAATTTTTACTCAAGTGGTTGATTATTGGGAAGCCCCTTAAAAATTAAAGAGAAGTGCCTTATTATCGCAATTGTTATCAATATATTGCAAGCCATAAAAAAAGAAGCCTGAAGATAAACTTCAGGCTTCTTGAATGACTTATGAGCTATTTAGGTTAGTATTTTGTTTGCATCACAATGCGTGGCGTAACAAAAATTAACAGCTCAGATTTTGTATTATCAGTTACCGAGTTTCTAAAGAAGTAACCTAGGTAAGGAATATCACCTAAGACTGGCACCTTACTGATGGTATCTGAGATTTGTTGTTGGTAAATACCACCTAATACAAGCGTTTCGCCATTATCCACTAATACCTGAGTTTGAATCTCTTGCGTATCAATAGAAACCGACTCACCATCACTAGTTGTTACCGTCTCACCTACAGAATCCTGGGTGATCACTAAGTCTAGAATCAGTTTGTTATCCGGTGTTATCTGCGGTGTTACTTGTAGGCTTAATACCGCTTTTTCAAAGCTCACCGTAGTTGCACCTGATGAAGATGATTCTACGTATGGGATTTCAGTACCTTGCTCAATATAAGCAGTTTGTTGATTTAGTGTCGTAATACGCGGGCTAGCAATAATCTCTGCTTTACTCTCTTGCTCTAAAGCTGATAGCTCTAGATCCAAGATGTTACCATTCGCTAATGTCGCGACTTGGAAACCTAAAGTACCGGCAGATGAAGCAACAGGCAGATTTACATCTAAGGTATTTAATCTTGAATCAGAAGTAGCTGAATCAGTATCTAACCCCCAACTTACCCCTAAATCTTCCGCTACAGAATCACTTACTGTCACCATACGCGCTTCAATCACTACTTGACGAACCGCAACGTCTAATACATCAATAATCTCTTTAACCGAGTCAATCACTGCCGCAGTATCTTTTATTAAAAGAATATTAGTACGGGTATCAACAGTCACATTACCACGCTCAGATAATAAGCTTGCACTTTGACCTGATAATAACGCTGCAATAGTTTCTGCTTTTGCATAGTTAATCTGAATAAATTCTGAGTATAGAGGCGCTAACGCCGCCACTTCATTATTCGATTCTAATTGTTGACGTTCGCTGGCCGCTAACTCAGAAGCTGGAGCAATCATCAATACATTACCATCCATACGTTTACCTAAACCACGTACTTTAAGAATAATGTCTAAGGCTTGCTCCCAAGGCACATCATCTAATCGTAATGTGATGTTACCGCTTACAGAATCAGTAATAACCAGGTTAAAACCGTTAAAGTCAGCAATTAACTGTAATACCGTACGTACAGGAATATCTTGGAAGTTAAGTGAGATAGCTTTACCTTCATAAGGCGCATCGGCTTCATCTTCAGGTTTTTTCGACACCTCAATCATAAATAAGGTATCTAGTTGATCGTAGCGGTAGTTATATTCATCTTTTATGTTGAACACAAAACGCGTTTTACCATCTTCACGGAAAGTCTCAATTTTATTCACAGTGGTCGCAAAATCGACTACATCCATGATGTATAAGAAGTCATCTGGAATAAAGGTGCTTTGGAACTCGACAATCAGTTGTTGGTCACGACGCTTAATATCAACTGCAACACTGGAGTTATCTAGGTAAACAAATAACTTACCTTGCCCTTCAGAGCCACGTTTAAAGTCGATATCGGCAATGGTGTTTACATAACCTTTAGGGCGGTCAATAGAAGCTGCTTGACGAGCTTTCTCAGCCGCTTCATCTATGGTTTTTTGTGCGGTTTGATCGCCGGTATCCTGCAGAATCGCTGCAGCAATCGCAGTTTCTGACTCACTGGCATCGCTTTGTAGTGCTGTATCACCGAATCTCACTACTAAGTTGTTACCCTGTTCTGCAATGTAATAAGGCATTAACTCATCAATATTGATCGTTAAACGCAAACCTTCGCTCATGCGTTCAGCTTCAACGTTTTCAACACCATTTTTATCAATAGGGATAGGGTTTAATTCAAGTAATGAACTAGCATCTGCAACATCGATCACTAGTTTATTAGGGCGATAATTCAATTTATCAGTGTAACTACTGATAGCTTCATTAAATTCAAATTTTAATTCAAACTTCCCTTCAGAAAGTGGATTAACGTTTAATTTAACCAGTTGCGACTCGGCAACTGCAAAAGGAGATAAAATGAGCAAGACGCTACTAATACTGAACAGCGCAAGTTGCTTTATATTTAATAATTTCATGATTTCCGTTTCATCCCTGATTAACTTTATTTTGAGACTAATTTAATCTGTGTAAGCCGTTCTTCCCAACAACCATTTTGATCTGGCGCGAGCTCTAACAGGTCAATTTGATCTTTATTTATTTTTAGTACTTTTCCGTAATTTAATCCTAGATAGTTACCTGGTTTAACACGATGAACTTCATTACCAGATATTTGCACTAACGCGGACAATTCGCCATCTTTTAACAGCGTGCCACGCATTTGCATTTGCCCTAAAGAATATAACTCAAGCGCTTGTTTTTCACGTTCAAAATTAGGCTGAGGGCAACTTTTAGGAGTATCCTTTACTTCGGCAACGACTTCAAGCTTAGGCTGTGAAAAAGGATTACGTCCTTCGGCTTGTGTAAAATTAAGTGTATCGATTTTTTTTAGTGTAGGTACTTCATTTTTAACCGGATAAACTTTGGATTTAGTATCAACGACAAATTTATTTAAATCTTCGAGGTTTGCCTCAGAACAGGAAAATAATAAAAAAACCAAAGGTAAAGGTAATAATTTTTTCATTATTTATGTCCTTTGTAACGATATGTTTTAGCAACGATATCAAGCATTAAGGTGTTTTCATCGTTATGTTTTAATCGTAAATTATCTAATATAACAATACGCGGTAACGCGGCAATGTCTGCAGAAAATTTACCTAATTGCTCATAGGTTCCTACTACTTTAATACTTATCGGCACCTCCTCAGCTAACTCCAGCTGTTTATTTACTCCCCAGTTAAGACTTTTAAATTGCAGACCATTGTTTGAGCCAATAAAACCAATATCATCCAATAAGCTTGCAAGCTCTTTTTTAGTCGGTAATTTATTAACTAAGCCAGCTAAGATTACCTCAATTTCAGTCATTTGTGCGCGATAAGCTTCAAGATTTGAAGACAAGGCAGCCTTGACCTTAAATTCATTTTTTAATGTTAACTCTTTTGCTTCAACTTTATCTAACTGTTTAAGCTGATCTTCGATAACATAATAATAAAACCCACCAATCAACAAAATACAAACAATCGCAATGACCACTGTTTTATGCAATTTAGGCCAGCTGCCTACATTATCGAAATCCATATCATTAATATGCATAATTATTTCCCGTCTTCATCTTCAGGTAGAATAATAAAATTCATCGAAAAGTTATATAACTTGATAGGTTCCGTTGGACCACTCACAATAGAAGGCAATGCCGCGTCACCTAACCACCCCGAGTTATCAACATTTCTTAACATATTACTAACTTGGTTAGTGGAGTCTGATAACCCTCTCACATCCGCTTTGCCTTTATCAAAGGTGATAGAATTAGTATAAACACCCGATGGTGTTACTTCAGGTAAGGTGTTAAAGAAACGTGTAATGATATTCCGCTTCGCTTCTAACTCTTGTATGAGGTCAATACGACGTACCAATTCAGCTTTTTGTTTTTTAATATCGCTGATTTCTGCAATACGGCGATCTAAGATAATCGTTTCCGTTTGTAAATATTGATTTCGTTGATTTTGTGCATCAATTAACGAATCAACATACATTTTCCCAGCATAAGACAAAGCTAATGCAATCAACGCACTAATGCCTAACAGGATAAAAAAGGCTGTCTTTTTCTGTTTTTTATAATTTTCGCGCCAAGGCAGTAAGTTTATATTCGACATTATGAAACGCCTCTTAGTGCTAAGCCTAGTGCCATCATATATTTAGCGCCAGATTCTTTTAATAATTTGCTGTCTTCTTCACTTTTACATTCAAGCGCCAATGAAGGATCTGCAATTTCTACTTCAAACTCTAGCTCATCTTGTAATTGTTTAGCTAAAGCCGGCATTAATACCCCACCACCGGTTAGGATCAACTTTTGTACATCTACATTATTAGGGGCATTAGTGAACATTCGCAAATCAAAACGTAAATGATTGACCGTCATATTCACAAAAGGGGTAATAACATCGATTTCTGCACCATCAGGAAGGTCTTGATTGATTTTAGCTTGCTCAGCTTCTTGGGCTGACATGCCATAACGTTCTGAAAGCATTTGATTACACAGTCCGCCACCGTGGCTTTTACTGCGCGTAAAAATAACATTACCTTGATATAAGATATTCAACATCATTTGTGTTGCACCGATATCCACCACTGCTACACCGCGATTATAATCGTCAGAGGTCATGATCATCTCTGCAGAACGTGCTAAAGCATGACTGGCAATATCAACGATCGTGGTTTTTAATCCACTGTCATCTACACACTGGGCTTGAGATAAAACACGCTCTTTACGTGCAGCACTCACTAGTATGTCATTTAAAGATTTATCATTTTCGCTAGGCCCCATGATTTCAAAGTCGATAAAGATTTCATCTAGTGGGAAAGGGATACTGTTTTCAACCTCAATTTCAACGCGAGATTCTAAGTCTAGCTCACCAAGTGATGCATTCATTTTCATCACTTTGGTGATCACGTCGGAACCGGTAACGGCGATCGCAACATTTTTATAACTGGAAGGAAAACTGTGACGAATTTGTTTCAGGATGGCGGTGATTTTATCCACTTCTTCAAAGCGATTATCGACAATTAATCCTTTTGCAACTGGTGCTTCAGCGATACCGTCTACGCGATATGCTCCTGACCCTTTTGAAATCGCAATGGCCTTGATTGAACTTGATCCAAAATCAATCCCAATGACACTACGAGAGGCTAATTTTTTTAATCCAAAAAACATAATTTCCCTGCTATCTATAGCTTAAATAAATAATTTTTTAAATCCGTGTATTATTGATAATAAGTTTAAATTCTAGAACTTCCAAGTCGATAAGTCACAGTTCGCTCTTTAACTCATAATTTATCACTATATACTACATACCTTATATATCGAACATAAAAGTGACTTAGTCACACCACCAATGGAATTATTTAAATATGATGAAATGGCTCAAGAGACTTTTTTTAGTTGCTATTATCTTGACTTTTATTGGCGTAGCCGCGGTATTTGTCATTTATTATCAACTAAAATCTGACTTACCTGACGTAACGAGTATTCAAGATATACCTCTACAAGTGCCAATGAAAGTCCTAAGTAAAGATGGTGAACTCATTTCTCAATTTGGTGAAAAGCGACGTATACCATTATTACGCAAAGAAATTCCAGATCAACTAGTAAATGCATTTATTGCAACAGAAGATAGTCGCTTTTACCAACATGTGGGTATGGACCCTATTGGTATCATGCGTGCAGCAAGTGTTTATATCATGTCAGGAAGTGCCAAACAGGGTGCCAGTACCATTACCCAACAGGTAGCACGAAACTTCTTTTTAACCAACGAAAAGACAATTCTTCGTAAAGTGCGTGAAATATTTATCGCAATACAAATAGAACAAATTCTCACTAAAGACGAAATATTAATGCTGTACTTAAATAAAATTGCATTAGGACATCGTTCTTTTGGTGTTGGTGCAGCAGCACAAGTTTACTTTGGTAAAACTGTTTCAGAATTAACGTTATCGGAAATGGCCGTATTAGCGGGGCTACCAAAAGCACCTTCTCGTTTAAACCCTATCTACTCAGTAGAAAATGCGACTGAACGACGCAATATTGTATTAATGCGTATGTTAGATGAAGGTTATATTTCACAAAAAGAATATGAAGATGCACGTAATGAAGTGGTGTTAAGCCGCTATCATGGTGCAGAAATTACATTATCTGCTCATTATGTGGCAGAAATTGCACGTAATAAGCTGATCGAGCTGTACGGTAAAGAGAGAAGTTATAACGAAGGCTTCAATGTTTACACTACTATTACCAAAGAAGCGCAACAAGCCGCTAAACAAGCAGTCATTGAAAACTCACATGCTTACGATATGCGACATGGTTACCGAGGCCCAACTAAAGTGTTATGGGAAGAAGGTGAAGCAGCTTGGCCTGTAGAGAAGATAGCTAAAACATTAGCCAAAGAAACTAATTTTGGCGGTTTACAACCTGCGGTTGTGGTAGCCGTTAAAGAGAAAAGTATTGAAGTACTGATTAAAGGCCAGGCAGAACAAAAATCCACTATAGAGTGGGATGGACTAAGCTGGGCACGTAAATTTATTACTGATTCAAGACAATCCACACCACCTAAAAAAGCCGCTGACATAGTTAAAGTGGGCGAACAAATTTGGGTGCGTGAAGTAGATGTCAGCAAAGATAATAAAGTAACTCAGCAACTACAGTTATCACAATACCCAGCAGTGAGTTCAGCATTTGTGTCTCTTAACCCGCAGGATGGTGCTATTACATCATTAGTTGGCGGCTATAGTTTTGTGCAAAGTAAATTTAACCGTGCAACTCAAGCTAAGCGTCAAGTAGGCTCTAATATTAAACCCTTCATCTATTCAGCAGCAATAGATAATGGTTACAGCTTAGCGACCCTAGTTAATGACACGCCAATCAATCAATGGAGCGGAAGTGCGGCATGGCGACCAAAAAACTCACCTGCGGTTTATGCCGGACCAATTCGCTTACGCCAAGCATTAGGTCAGTCTAAAAACGTAGTATCAGTGCGTTTAGTCGAAGACTTAGGTTTAACGAAGATTATTGACCAACTTACTAAGTTTGGTTTTAACGAAAACGACATGCCAAGAAGCAACTCGATAGCGCTGGGTTCAGCGTCTATTACGCCAATTGACCTAGCAACAGGTTACGCCATTATTGCCAATGGTGGTTATAAAGTTGAGCCTTATCTGGTTGAGCGTATTGAGGATGCATACGGCACCGTTTTATATCAAGCAGAACCAAAAATCGCTTGTCCACAATGTACTGAAGAGTACCAAGCACAGGCAGAAGCAATTGCAAATAACCCATTAGCAACTAAAACTATTACCGACCACAATGCTGAAGTTTGTGCTATTTCACCTATTGATCAATCACAAATCGCCGAGTCAGCGATTCCACCAGAGACCGCATTTTTAGTACGCGAGCTTTTACGTACTGCTGTATGGGGTGGAGGTAATAGAAAAAATAATACCAACTGGAATGGCACAGGTTGGCGAGCTGCACGTGGAATCGGCAGACAAGATATGGGTGGTAAAACAGGGACAACCAATGACTCAAAAGATGCTTGGTTCTCTGGCTTTGTAGGCAATATGGTGGCCACTTCTTGGGTAGGATTTGATGATTACAATCGTGATTTAGGGCGCGCTGCTTATAATAATAATCTAGGTAAAAATCAAACTGCAGGTGGTGAATTCGGGGGTAAAACAGCGTTACCAGCTTGGAATATGTTCATGAGCAAAGTAATGAAAAATAAACCTGAGTATCAACCTGAACGGCCAGCATCAATCACCACAGTACGCATTGATGCTGCAACAGGTTTGTTATCTACGGCGACGGATGAATCGACTATGTTTGAATTCTTCCGAGAAGATAATGTCCCGACTGACTATGTGCCTGAGCCAATTTATAGTGGATCAAGCAACCAATCTGGTGGCACTATCTATGACGATGAGCTTTTTTAAATAAACGCTACCATCACCAAAGCCCGTTATTAAAGACGAGGCTTTGGTAATAAGAGATTAAATACAGGCTTTCAAAAAACAGCGCTTTATTCACCAATCACACTATGAGGCAACTATGAGTAATACATCACCAACCTTACCCACAATACTAAATAAAAGTGTTGCCGCTTGTAGTCGATTTTTTAAAATTGAAACCTTACAACTGAAATTTAGTAATGGCGAAGAACGTGAATTTGAGCGTATGAAAAGCAGTACACAAGGTGCTGTATTAGTTGTTCCATTTTATGACGATGAAACCATTCTATTAATTCGCGAATATGCTGCGGGCACCCATAGTTATGAGTTAGGTTTTCCAAAAGGTCTTATTGACCCAGGTGAAACTCCGATACAAGCAGCAAATAGAGAACTCAAAGAAGAAGTAGGCTTTGGTGCTAAAGATTTCACAGAACTCAGAAAAGTAGTAATGGCACCAAGTTACTTTAGCAGTGAAATGACCTTATTTATGGCTAAGGATTTATATCCAGAACGTTTGATAGGTGACGAGCCTGAACCATTAGAAGTGATTAAATGGCCAATCAGCAAAGTAGATGAGTTATTAAACAGAGATGATTTTCAAGAAGCACGCTGTATTAGCGCTTTATTATGGGTGATGAAAAATTATCGCTAAGAGTCAATAAGACCAATGGGCAGTTATCAACTGCCCATTATCATATTTAAAATAAACGATTTAAACCATTCAACGCAGCAACTCGATACGCTTCAGCCATTGTTGGGTAATTGAATGTAGTACGCACAAAGTATTCAATGGTATTACCTTCGCCCTCTTGCTCCATAATGGCCTGTCCAATATGAATAATTTCAGCCGCTCTTTCACCAAAACAATGGATGCCTAAAATCTCTTTCGTTTCTCGATGGAATAAGATCTTCAAACTACCCACATCAGAGCCAAGAATTTGTGAACGGGCTAAATCTTTAAATTGCGCTCGTCCAACTTCATAAGGCACTTTTTGTTGCGTTAGCATTTGTTCAGTTTTACCCACAGAACTAATCTCTGGAATGGTATAAATACCTGTAGGAATATCTTTAATCAGCTTTTTATTACCTTCACGAGTAATAATTAGGTTTGCAGCGATACGCCCTTGATCATAGGCTGCACTCGCTAAGCTAGGATAACCAATAACATCACCAACAGCATAAATGTTATCCACAGCCGTTTGATAGTGTTCATTAATGGACAATTGACCACGGCTATCAGGTTTCAAGCCAACCGCTTCAAGATTTAGCAAATCTGTATTACCTGTTCGCCCATTGGCATACAATAAACAATCAGCCTTCATCTTTTTACCGGACTGAAAGTGGATAACCACACCTTCCGCGGTAGACTCTACTTTTTTGTATTCTTCGTCATGACGAAGAATGATCCCGGAGTTTCTAAAGTGATAAGACAAGGCATCGGACATTTCTGCATCCAAAAATGACAACAGTCTATCTCGCGTATTAATTAAGTCGGTTTTAACACTTAAACCTCTAAAAATAGAAGCATACTCACAGCCGATCACCCCTGCACCATAAATCACGATATTCTTAGGCTGATAGTCCAATGACAAAATAGTATCGCTGTCATAAATATTTGCAGCTTTAAAGTTAATATCTTGCGGATGATAAGGGCGAGAGCCAGTGGCAATAATAATATCCTTCCCTGTAATCACTTCCACGGAACCATCCGGATTTTTCACCTTAATAGAATGATTATCCACAAAAGAGGCTTCACCAAAATGTAATGTACAGTTATTACGATTGTAAAAACTACTGCGCATTTTTACTTGTTCACCGATCACTTGTTGTGTGTGATGTAATACATCAGCAAATGTAAAAGCATGTTTTTGTGGGTAATTATTAGTGAATAACGCATTATTTTTTAACTCGATTAATTGCGTCACACTATGTCGTAATGCTTTCGAAGGTATAGTTCCCCAATGCGTACAGCCGCCACCAATATCTCTGTACTTCTCAACCACTGCGACGCGTTTACCTGCTTTTGCCAGCTTCATTGCCGAACCTTCACCACCAGGACCAGTACCAATCACAATGGCATCATAATCATAATTTACAGTAGCGGCTTTTGGACTTTTTGGTGTCGACATTAGATACCCTCATATAGGAAATAAACTTTATATTAACAATTTGATAGCATTTGTCACACATTCTTACAACAAATAACGAGTTCAGTAAATTTATCACAAAGCAAAATTACAGAACTAATGCTAAGCTCTCACCATTGTTATAAAAAACAAGAAATAGGCATGGCTTCATGCTATTTTTTATATTCCAAATAGCCAACCCCCTAGGAGTGAATAAGATGCAAGAAAGCAACATATCTATAAAATGGTTAATTTATGCGTTTTTAATAGGTTTATCAGCTAATGCGTGCTTTTCTATTTTAACAATTTCACAAGTTACCTTTTCTCTTTTCCCATTTTTTACCCTATTTTTCGCTATTACTCATTTTTATCGTTTATATATTAATGAAGCGAACAATGAAGTGACTATTCGTCCTGCTTGGGCAGCCTTTTTTATTGGTATTTTCTCATATGCGGCTTTCACCGGTGCGTTATACCCAGAGCTAGGATCTAACTTCTTATCCATCACTATTTCGCTGATCCTCGCTATTTGGTTAATGTACAAACTGATGTTTGGTGATAAGCACTACTCTGCTTAATTTTTTATAAAAGGTAATTCCATGGAATACATTACGCGTGATTTAGCGCCATCAAAAAAGATAGCGCTAGTTGCACACGATCATATGAAAGATTTGCTCATCAGCTGGGCAGATAAACGCAAGCAACAATTAGAAACACATCAGCTTTTTGCCACTGGTACAACGGGCGTTTTGTTACAAAAGCAAACCAAGCTACCAATAGAATGCTTACTGTCAGGACCAATGGGTGGCGACCAACAGTTAGGCGCTAAAATCGCTGAAGGGCAATTGGATCTCCTGATCTTTTTTTGGGACCCAATGAACGCAGTACCACACGATACCGATGTAAAAGCATTATTGCGCTTAGCAGCAGTATGGAACATTCCCATTGCGACTAATATCGCGACTGCAGATTTCATTATGGATTCATTTCATATTAATAAAGTCTATGCCACTCGTATTCCTGATTATGCGGGCTATTTACTTGAACGAACCAAATAAGGATAAGTGTGCAAAGTTTAACTGACCTTTATATTTACCCAATAAAGTCAACAAAGGGCATTCAATTACGTCAGACCTTTGTTGAAGAAAAGGGGTTAACTAACGATAGACGCTTTATGTTAGTGGATCTCAATGGTAAGTTTATCACTGGACGAACCCACCCACAATTAACTCAAATCAGCATTGAGTTTTCGAAAAAAGGCTTATTGGTAAGTGCACCTAAGCAAACCAGCATCTATATCCAAACGGAAAATTTCACAGAGCAGATGCAAACAGTGGAAGTCTGGGCGGATAATATGCAAGCTCAACATTGCCATCCTGATTATGATAAGTGGTTCTCTAACTATTTAAAACAAGATTGCCAACTGGTTTATTTTTCAGAAAGTACCTCTCGTTGCGTTAAAAATCGCAGTACACAGGTCTCCTTTGCCGATGGTTATCCACTACTCTTAATTAATCAAAACTCTATTGATGAGCTTAATACTCACCTACAGAATCCGGTAACAGCACTACATTTTCGCCCTAATTTAATTATGAAAGGCGATCAGCCATTTATCGAAGATACTTGGGCGCGTATTAAAATTGGCGAAGTCGAATTTGAGATCAGTAAACCCTGTTCGCGTTGTAACTTTACTAATGTTGATCCTTTAACTGGAGTTCCTGATTTAGAGCAGCCACTTAAAACCCTCTCTGAATATCGATTTCATCAAGGCAATATTGACTTTGGGCAAAACTTAATCCCGTTAAATGAAGGTACTATTCGCTCAGGAGATACTATCCAAGTATTGGAAACACAAACTCCGCCAACTTACACCTCAATGCTAGGTGAGAAAAAACTCAGCCATAAAACGATTAAGATACACTTTGAAAAATCAGAGGTGAGTATCGACGGTAATGACCAAGGGTTATTATTAGATCAAGCTGAGGCGGCAGGAATTAATATCCCTTACTCTTGTCGTGGTGGTAAATGCGGACGCTGTAAAACTAAGCTATTATCCGGCGAAGTGAATGTATTAAGTAACCAAGGTTTGTTTAAGGAAGATATAGAGGCAGGTTATGTGCTTGCTTGTAGTTGTATTCCTACTACAGATATTAGTGTCAAGCACTAACTTGTAACGGCTGTGATATAGATTACAGCCGTTTATTAAACAATTAGATTGGGCATCCACTGTGAAATTTAAAATCTGCATCAGGTTCACTGATCAAGCGACCTTCTAATTCACCAAAATAAGCAACACGCTGACTAATATCTTGCCCTGCTATCTGCTCTGCCAAGCTTAAATAATCCTGATAATGCCTTGCTTCTGAACGTAACAATGACACATAGAACTTATTCAATACTGGATCTAAATGTGGTGCTATTTTAGCAAATCGCTCACAGGATCTTGCTTCAATATACGCACTACAAATCAGTTTATCGATTAAGGTATTTGGTTCATGAGTGGTGACATGGCTTAATAACTCTTTGGCATAACGGCTAGAACCAACAAAATCAAACTGGATATCACGTGCTTGCATAATCTCCACGACTTGATAAAAGTGATGTAGTTCCTCTTTAATTAACAGAATCATCTTATCAATTAAGTCTTGCCCGTAAGCTGTACCTTGTTTTGCCACAATTTTCTTAGACAGATTGCTATTAGCTAATGCTTTCCAATCCCCCTGATTGCGATAAACATAATCATTATAAGGCGTTAACCAAGCCATTAACGCAGCACCGCTCTCTTTGTCAACAGCATAGCGGCGAATTAATAACATAGCCGTCTGTGCAGCTTTTAACTCACAAATCATGTGGTCAACTAATAAAGCGCTCTGATTCTCCTCAAGCTTGGCTTTATCTATCCAAGCTTGAGGTGTTTCAACATATAAAAATGCATTAATCGGTGCTAATAAAGCCTCATCAATTTGCATTTAATAACGCTCAAACAGTTTCAATAATGCATCACTATTGTCTGGTGCAAAGTTCTCTTCTTGCTCTTTACCGTACACACTATCGGCTAGTTTTTGCTTACGTGATTGTAATGCTAATACACGTTCTTCAACGGTTTGCTCACAAATCAATTTATACACAAATACCGGTTTGTCCTGTCCAATACGATACGCTCGGTCAGTCGCTTGATTTTCTACCGCAGGGTTCCACCATGGGTCATAATGGATCACTGTATCTGCAGCAGTTAAGTTCAAACCAACACCACCCGCTTTCAATGAGATTAGGAATACAGGTACATCGCCCGCTTGGAACTTCTCAATAACTTCACTACGGTTACGTGTTTGTCCGGTCAATTTAACAAAATCAATGCCCGCTTCCTGAAGCGCATCACCAATCAAGCCGAGCATTTGTGCAAATTGAGAGAAGATCAGGATACGACGCCCTTCCTCCACCATTTCCGGTAACAACTCCATTAAGAAATCTAATTTCGCAGAGCTCTTAATATCCTTCGCATGCTCTAACTTCACTAAACGAGGATCACAACAAGCTTGGCGTAATTTTAATAGCGCATCTAAGAACTCAATGCGACTTCTTGCCATGCCTTTTTCACGTAATAGGTCACGAACTTTAGCCTCCATGGTAATACGGATGCTTTCGTACAAAGTACGCTGGTCATTTTGCAGACCAATGGTATGAATAATTTCAGTTTTTGCAGGTAACTCTTTAGCCACATCATCTTTAGTACGACGCAGTAAAAACGGTTTAGTTTTTTGAATTAACCATTGCTGGATCTGATGATTTCCTTCGCCTTCAATGCCTTTACGATAAACACGGTTAAAGGTGCTGTATGAACCTAAGAAACCAGGCATTAAGAAGTCAAATAGAGACCATAGTTCTCCTAGGTGATTTTCCATCGGTGTACCGGTCAAACATAAACGTTGTTTAGCATCAATTAACTTAATGCTTTTCGTCATTTTCGCTAAAGGATTTTTGATAGTTTGTGCTTCATCTAAAATCAAATCCGAAAATGAATAATCAGTAAACTCTTTAAAATCACGTGCAATCAGTGGATAAGTGGTGATCACTAAATCATAGTCATTGATCTCTTTAAAGAACTGATGACGGCTTACACCGTGTAACACTAATACTTTAAGATCCGGTGTAAACTTGATTGCTTCATTCAACCAGTTGCCCACTAAAGACGTTGGACAAATAACCATTGCCGGTTGTGTTAATAATTGATGCTGTTTTTTGTACAACAGGTAAGCCAATGTTTGTACTGTTTTACCTAAACCCATGTCATCGGCAAGTACCCCAGAGAACCCATATTCATTTAAGAACATTAACCAGTTTAGGCCCTCTTTTTGATAGTCACGAAGGTCTGCCGCTAGTCCATTTGGAGCATCAATATCCTGAATACCGCTAAAGTTAGCGAGTTTTTCAGCTAATGCCTGGACATGTTCACCACCAATCCAACGGTTAATTTCAGGTAACTGTGCTAATAAAGCAGCTTGGTTTTGTGGTAAGTTGATTTTACTTTCATTGACTTCACCTAACTCTTGTAAGATAGATAAGATAGGTTGAATCGACTCGCGTTTAACACGTAATGGACGACCATTGCCTTGCGCTAAGAGAATATCGTAACTGTTTTGTTGCCAATCTTCATTGCTTCGCAGCCATTCTAATAATAACGGTAATAACTCAATACGTTTGCCATCAACTTCAATCGACACACCGAGATCAAACCAGTTGCCTTTTTCGTCGATATCAATATCAATGCTATCTACCTGCTGACTTTGTAATGCTAAATCTTTAGCAATATCAAACTGCCAACCTAATACTTCTAAGCGTGCTTTATGTGCAGTTAATAAGGACAACCACTGGAACTCTTGAGTGCCACCAAGCTCAGGCGGTAAAATACCTTGTAAGTCTTTAGTGACCTTGTATTTAGGGTCATACATATGCACATCAAGTAAACAAAGGTCATTAAATTCATTGAGAGCAGCCAATTCTGCTTCGATATTACGCTCAATGCTAACAATTTGCCCTTTATGCATATATTGATTGCGTTGTTTATCTTCCAAAATGCTTGGTGTTAATACCAACTCACCATATTTGAAGTATAAACGCCCTAGGAATAACGGCTGACTTTTGATGGTTTGTACGTCTAACTTAAAGATAACTTGTAACTGCTCATCAATTTTCTGAATATCATAGTGCTGTGGATTAGGTAAAATATCCTGTGCAAACCCTAATGAGACTTCTTGTGTAAAGTGAGCACATTGCTCAGCGCCTAGTGGTGGTGTTTGCAATAAAGACAGTAACCAATCTCTGTTAAACTCAGTGCCTATTTTACCTACTTGATGGTGTGTTAAATCATAAAAATAGGGAGTCGGTGTTGGGATCAGTAACCAATCATGACAATCAGCTAGGTTAACACTTAACTGCTTAAGTTCTTCTTCTGTATCTTGCCAATCTAAGGATAAAGCGCGGGTTTCAGCTGGTGTGATTTTTTGATCTAATGTTTCCCAGAAACAGCGTCCCGTTGCTAAGATTTTTTGCAACGCTAACAGGTCCAATTCCGTTTTTATGTAGGTCTTTCCTAACTTAGCGGCACGCCCTTCTTTAGTGAGTAATAGACGTAAAATTTCAACATCAACGTCTTCTACCCATTTAAAACTTTCCATCCAGCTTTCATTGTCAGCGACAGATACTAAATCTTTTTCACTGAACACATGGGTATTTTCACTTTTTAGAAAACGTACCGTACCGTATTCCACTTTAATGTAACGATGTTCATGGTTTAGTACTTTTTTATCAAATGAGAAACGGAAATGCCCCTGATAAGCAGAAGCTCTTACTTTTTCAGGCACAGCAGCTTTACCACTGAGCATTTCATACCAGGCTTGGTAACTGTTTTCGACGTTATAATCAGGTGTATCGGCTTGGTAAGCTAATAATAATGCAACGGCATGCTTACAGTTCCAGCCAACTTTACAAGAACATGTACTGTGGATAATAAGCCCGCCTTTGTTAGAAGGCTTAATGGATGCTTTAGTCTTATAGGGAGTTTCACTACTTCCTCTAACTAGTCCAACCAGTGAGTTAGTTGATTCATCGTAGTCGCAAGCTAGTACACGACTTTCTTTAAAATACTGGGTACCTCGGTCAATAATGTTACGACCAAAACTTGTTGAAATATCTTGCTGAGTCACTTTAGGCATCGGAAAAAACCATCTAAAAAACGGATCCTTAATGATAGAGAGATAGTTCACAGAAATAAAGCATTAATCACAAAATTCAAATATCAGATATTAAACAGGTTCATTTATTTACTAAAAAATCCAATTATAGTAACTTGTCTAAAATATTTATTTATAATCAACATAAACTAATTTGATTATCATTTACAATAGAGAAACAGCCATTGTTCAAAAAAAGTACACTGCACTCATTCTACTATTTTGTTCTTGCTTATGTCGTACTACAAGCTTGGTTGTTTCCTATTGTTTATCATATCAAGCTCTATAACTTTTTCTTTCACTCTATTATCTCTATCACACTATTCTTCTTATTAATTAATCTTAATAGAGTGAAAAACAATCCAGTCGTTCATAAATTATTAGTAAGTGGTTTCTTCTTTCTATTCACTGCAGCGTTTACCAGTACCCTCAATGAAATTTTCGTACAGCCTTGGTTATTAGCCGTACTGTTCAAAGATATCGGCCAGTTATTTGGCTTTATTCTTGTTTCCTATGCTATCCATCGTTGGGTAACGCAAAATAGTGATCACTCGGTAAAATTAAAGCAGTTATCGGAAAAGGATGAATTAACCGAAGTGTATACACGTCGACACTTTAATAACCTACTATCTGACAAACTACTTAATCAGCCTATGCAAAAAGGCTCATTCTCAATCCTATTAATTAATATAGATAACTTTAAACAGATTAATGAATCTTATACACAAGCGGCAGGTGATGTAGTCTTAAAACGGCTCGCCTACAAGTTAAAAGATTGTATTCGCAAAACCGACCTAATTGCCCGTTGGGAAGGGGAAGAGTTCATTATTTTACTCAATAACAGTAACGATAAAGTAGCTCAACAAGTCGCAGAAGTGATCAGGAAAAGTACTGAATTGCTGTGTGTGCAGTATGAGGATGAACTTATTAATATTACGGTGAGCATCGGAGCAGTAACTTATCGTAATGAGTTAAAAAGCAGTAAATTGGTCAATTATGCAGAGCAGGGATTATTTCAGGCAAAAAGTGCAGGTAAAAATAGAGTACAGCTATACGCGCCTTAACTGTCAATCGTCGATTGGTTGTTGAAACAGTTACTCTAGAAAAACCAGAGTAACTGTAACTAACATCAAATAATTAACAATGCTGTTATTTTTATCGAGTATTAAGGCTATTTATAACCACCCGGATTCGCTGACTGCCAACGCCATGTATCTTGCATCATGGCATCTAAATCACGTTCAGCTTGCCAACCAAGCTCCGCCAGTGCCTTTTCAGGTGCGGCGTAACAGGCTGCAATATCCCCTTCTCTTCGTGGAGAGACTTGATAAGGAATCGCTTTACCGCTTGCCGCTTCAAATGCCTTTACCATATCCAACACTGAATAACCGTTACCAGTGCCTAGGTTATAAATAAATACACCGGTTTCACTGGCAATTCGAGTTAATGCTTTTAAGTGACCAATCGCTAAGTCCACAACGTGGATATAATCACGTACCCCTGTGCCATCAGGTGTATCATAATCATCACCAAACACAGCTAACTGAGTTAATTTCCCTACGCCAACTTGCGCAATATAGGGCAATAAGTTATTTGGAATACCATTAGGATCTTCCCCAATCAAACCAGACAAATGCGCCCCAACCGGATTGAAGTAACGTAAAATAACAAAAGCCCAACGTGGATCTGATTTAGCAACATCTGCCAATACCATTTCCACCATTAATTTAGACGTACCATAAGGGTTTGTGGTGCCACCAACCGGGAAGTCTTCACGAATAGGCAAGCTTGCAGGATCGCCATAAACCGTTGCTGAAGAGCTAAATACAAGTTTAAATACACCCGCATCTTTCATTGCATCTAATAGTGTCAGAGTACCTTGCACATTGTTTTGATAATAAGAAACAGGTTTAGCGACCGACTCACCTACCGCTTTTAGACCAGCAAAATGAATAACACAATCAATCTCATGCTCAGCAAAGACATCATCTAAAAAGGCTTTATTTAAAATATCACCTTGATGAAATATAGGTGCTTTACCAGTGATTTTTTCTACTCGGTTTAAAGACTCTAATGAAGCGTTCACCAGATTATCAACAATAATAACCTGTTGCCCTTCATTTAATAGTTCCACAACCGTATGAGAACCAATATAACCTGCACCACCTGTCACTAAAATCGCCATTATTATTTCCTAATAAAAAATTAAGTAGCTAAAACAAAAAAACCACTAAGAATAGTGGTTTTCCAAAATACCTTTAAAGCAAATTATAGGCTTAAGTAAGGTAATATTTTAGTTAGTGTTGAACTACCAATACCACTGATGTTAGTTAAATCAGCCAGGTCAGTGAAATCACCGTATTTTTCACGGTATTCAACAATTTTAGTTGCGATTGATGTACCAATACCTGAAATAGACGTTAGATCTGAGATAGAAGCAGTATTAATATCAATTTTTGAACTATCAGCACTTGAGCTAACAGAACTTACTGATTCTTCTGCGCTAGTTTTTGCAGCACTTACTTTATCTTCAGCACTAGTAGTCGCAGAGCTTACTTTTTCAAGACTTGAAGTAGCAATACTACCGAAATCAGCAGCAAACGCAGCCTGAAAACTAGTGGGTACTAAAAACAGAGAAGCAGCCAATGCTAAAGTACGAGCAGATTTAATATTCATATTATTTTCCTTGTTATTATAATGTGTCACTTCCATACAATTTATATCATTTTAAATCAATAAACCATAAAGCGCCAATAGTCTACATAGTTATAACTTTCATATACCTACATAGTATTACACTGGTTAATCCTGCCGGTTTTATATCCGACGCGATACCATCTGATATCAATCATATTAGATGAATCAGTGTACCGATCTAAACGATCTATTTATTCACCAAGCTAGCCGAGAAGTGAAACTTCTCTCGCGAATGCCTTTGTGAACCTATTTTGTTTAAGTACAATTTAATTCACACTGTACAACTATCAGACAGATCTAATTAAATTAGTTCAATAGGACAAAAAAGCAAGCAACCTCATTATTATTAATACAGCTTCATCAAGATATTGTTTGCTACACTGACTGAATAAAAAGCATTTATAGGAAACGTTATGACCCGATTACATCGTTTTGAGCATCTACGTTTAGCTCAAGCCTTTTCCGATTACTTAACCGGCCAAAAAGTAAAAAACAGTATTGAGCATTCTGAATTTAGCTATGAAATTGTGCTTGATGATGAGCGGCAACTACCTATCGCAGAACAAGCGTTAACCGAGTTTTTAGCCAATCCAACACAAAGTAAATACCTCTCTGCAAGCTGGGAGTCAGGCAATACTAACAGTGCCCCAGAACAACTTTCTTATGCCAATACCGACCTATTCAGTAATTTTAAACAGCACGCGGGCATACTTACACATAGCCTGTTTATTGTTTGCTGTGTTATTTATGGATTAATTGCATTCGGTGTATTTAATCCATTAAATTCATTTTTAGCCTTTTATCAACAACAGCCTTTTGATTACCTACAAAGCTGGCGATTTATTACGCCTGCTCTATTACACTTTAGCTTATTACATATAGTGTTTAATCTACTCTGGTGGTGGCAACTGGGCGGCATCGTTGAAAAACAACATGGTAAACAACGTCTTTTACTGTTGTTTTTATTTTCGGCGATCGCATCAAACCTTGCACAGTTCTTTGTCGTCGGCCCGTATTTTGGAGGATTAAGTGGTGTAGTTTATGCATTGATTGGCTACTGTTGGTTGTTTGGACAACTTGATAAAAGCAGCAGAGTACAACTACCTAATGGTATGTTTGTTATTCTGTTAGGCTGGTTGGTCCTTGGGTTTATTGATATTTTACCCGCTAACCTTGCCAATTATGCGCATCTAGTAGGGTTGTTAGCGGGTTTACTGTTAGCTTTGGTGTGCCACAAGCTGAAGTTATGACACTGATGACTGGCGATTTAAAAGATTATTGTTCTAGGTATTTAGTGAACAACAGATCTTCTACAGGGCGATCGCCTGTGATCTCAAAAATGGCATCATTAACAGCATTTAAACAGCTTAATCTAATCCCTTGGCGTTCACTGACAGAACGGATTTTTTCTTCACTTTGTTCACCTAATACTGTGATAATACGATCTCGAATCAGTGGTTCATGTAGCTCTACTTCTTCTAATGCTTTGTTTGATTTAACCATCAGGTCGATACCCACTCGGATGTAACCTAACTTCTTACCTGGTTTAATGTAGTTGGTTATAATGTCAGGCTCTAACTCAAAATATTGATAACTCGATGATATAGGAGCACCTTCTTCAGCAGCCACCAAGTAAGCTGGAGACCATAACTGCAAACATAAAACACAAAACACGACTTTCTTAAACATCACTCATTCCCACAAAACTTAAACATTCTTTTGATGCGTATGATAGCAGTCACTGGCAAATATTGTGGATAAAAAAGTAGCAATATCAAAAAATATTCCCAATTACTGCCCGCGCCCTTTACAATCAATCATAATTTTTATTAAGTGCCATTAATAAACTCAACCAGATGGGTATAATCTGCAGCTTAAAGTGACAGATACTATTTATATAAAAGGCTTATATGCTCAACCAATTACTTAATATCGCCTCTTCAGCCTCATGGCAAGAAGCTAGCTATGTCCCTGATTGCTCAGAGCCTATTCTTGCGTGGTTACTAGATGAAAGTTCATTAACGAAGAAGCTTGAGCAACATTGTCGCCACTTTCATGTCGAAGTACGCCAACAGGTTACCACCTCAACAGAGCAAACGCCTCTCTCCACTTATTTTACAGATGCCCAGCAGGTATTAGTACGTGAGGTGTTTTTGCATTGTGACCACACAGCACATGTTTTTGCACAAACTGAAATTCCCGAACAAACTTTATCTGATGAACAGCAGAATCTGGCAGAAATTGGCAGTGAATCGCTTGGCCGTTTACTCTTTCAAAATTCGTCATTAGTTCGTGGAAAAATAGAGATAGCAGAATTTAAGCCAGGCTCTTTGATACATCAGTTATGCCAAACACTCTCACAGCATTGTGAGCATTCACTTTGGGCAAGACGGTCACTTTTTTATATAGAAAACAAACCCTTACTAGTTAGTGAAGTATTTCTACCTGCATCGGATATTTACCAATGATCTCATATTTCACCGCCACTAAACGCCAAGCTTTCTTAGATTTAATGCGTACTGATAAACCTATCGGTACCTTATTATTACTATGGCCAACCCTATGGGCTTTATGGGTAGCCGCAGCAGGCTTACCTAATTTAGGCACATTGCTCGTATTTTGTATCGGTGTATTTGTAATGCGTAGCGCAGGTTGTGTAATTAATGATTTTGCAGATCGTAAACTGGATGGTTTTGTAGAACGCACTAAAAATCGTCCGTTACCTTCAGGAAGAGCCACTAGCAAAGAAGCCGTTATACTGTTTTTAACATTAGCATTATTCGCTTTCCTATTGGTACTCACGCAAAATACGTTAACTATTCAACTGTCATTAATCGGTCTGCTATTAGCCTTTATTTACCCTTTTATGAAACGCTTTACCAATTTGCCACAAGTTTTCTTAGGGTTAGCTTTTAGTTGGTCTATTCCGATGGCCTATGCTGCACAAGCCAACCAATTAGATTCTGTTATTTGGCTACTCTTTATCGCGAACCTGACTTGGACTGTGGCCTACGACACCATGTATGGCATGGTAGATAAAGAGGATGATTTAAAAATAGGGGTTAAATCGACAGCGATCTTATTTGGTAAGTTAGATAAAGTAATTATCGCGAGTTTACAACTGATCACGCTAGGGATTTTGTTAAGTGTGGGTATCTTAAAAGAGCTAAATAGCTTTTATTACATCGCTTTAGTCATTGTCAGTGGTTTGTTTATCCACCAGCAATACAGCATTAGAGACAGACAAAGAGCAAATTGCTTTAAAGCATTTTTAGATAATAACTATGTGGGATTAATTATTTTTGTCGGTCTATTTCTGGCTTATCTTTAATTTTTCGACCAAAATTCGCTTTTAATACCAATTGTATTA
>NZ_QOCB01000096.1:0-8128 GCF_003318165.1 Psychromonas sp. B3M02 | reverse complement strand
TAAAATAGATCAGTTACTTACTATGATTGGTATAACTTCGCAATTTCATCACTATCAAATACAAAAAAGCGTATGTTTTAATAAAAACATACGCTGCTAATCAGTATTAATCGAGAAGCTGTTTAGCTGTTTGCGTAAGCAACCGCTGCATCACTGTCACCTAAGTGCTTACCATCAACAAAGATTTGTGGCACTGTGGTTTGACCTGACATTGCTTTAAGTGCCACGCTAGTTGCGTCTTTACCTAATACAATCTCTTCAAACTTAATCTTATTGTCTTTCAGTGCTGCTTTCGCTTTTTCGCAGAAAGGACAACCCGGTTTAGTTAATAAAGCCACTGCTGAAGGCGCTTTTGCATTGGGGTTGATATAGTTCAACATAGTATCAGCATCAGACACTTCAAAAGGGTCACCCGGTTGATTTGGCTCGATGAACATTTTATCAATCACGCCATCTTTTACTAACATGCTGTAACGCCAGCTTCGCTTACCAAAACCGATGTCATTTTTATTCACTAACATGCCCATGCCTTCAGTGAACTCACCACTACCATCAGGTACAACGGTGATATGCTCAGCTTCTTGATCTGCAAGCCATGCATTCATTACAAAGGTATCGTTAACACTTAAACAAACCACTTCATCAACACCGTTGTCTTTTAATACAGCAGCTAATTCGTTGTAACGCGGTAAGTGAGTTGAAGAACAAGTTGGTGTAAATGCACCAGGTAATGCGAACACCACTACCGTTTTATTTGTAAATAACTGGTCTGTGGTGATATTTACCCACTCATCACCCTGACGAGTTGGGAAAGTAACATTGGGTACGCGTTGACCTTCGATGTTATCTAACATGTGTGACTCCTAATAGTCTAAGTTTAGTTGTAAAGTTGCGAGCAAAAACCTATTCACCGCAAACAAGTTGTAAATCCTTTTTTGGTCTATCGACCAGTCTTACTTATTAACCGGTAGTCATATTCACAGCCAGTTAGTTTAAATCAATCAAATAATGCTTTTAAGCTAGCAATGCCTTTATCTGCCAACTGTTGCTTCTGCTCTTCCGTGCGTTTTTTAGGACCACTTTCCCACTCTACATCTTCCTGTGGTAATTCATTCAAAAAACGGCTTGGTACCGGCTTAACAGTTTCTCCATACTGGCTTCGCTCTTTTGCTAGCGTAAAGGTGAGTTCTTTTTGTGCACGTGTAATGCCTACATAAGCGAGACGGCGTTCTTCTTCGACATTATCTTCATCAATACTCACTTGGTGCGGTAATAAGCCTTCTTCCATACCGATCATATACACATAAGGAAACTCTAGACCTTTAGAGGCGTGTAATGTCATTAATTGGACTTGGTCTAGCTCTTCCTCACTTTCATTACGCGATAACATATCGCGTAATGTTAAACGTGCAACCACTTGTTCCAGGGTCATCTCTTCATCGAGATCATCACCTTTTAACATCTCAGTCACCCACTTGAATAACGTAGAGACATTCTTCATTTGCATCTCAGCGGCTTTCGGACTTGGGCTACTTTCATAGAGCCAATCTTCGTAACCAATATCACGGATCAAGTCACGTACCACATCAATGTCATCTTCTCGTTTTAAACGATCATTTAATTCCACTAACCAACGAGTAAAAGCTTGTACAGACTGTAACCCTTTACCATTTAAGGTTTGCTCTAAGCCAATTTCAAAACTAGCTGCAAACATACTGATATGACGTAAGTTGGCATAATTACCGAGTTTTTCACGGCTCACCGCCCCTATTCCTCTAGGCGGTTTATTAACAACTCGAATAAAAGCATTCTCATCATCGTGATTTACCAATAATTTCAGGTAGGCCATAATGTCCTTTACTTCACTGCGCGCGAAGAAGGAAGTACCGCCACTAATTTTGTAGGGAATACGATTTTCCATCATCACTTTCTCAAGTAATCGGCTCTGGTGGTTACCTCGATATAACACAGCATAATCTTTAAAGTTTGTACCATTCATAAACTTATGGCCGGATAACTCCATCACCACTCGTTCTGCTTCATGTTGCTCATTCTTAGCAAATAGTACTTTAATGGACTCACCATAGGCTAATTCACTGAATAGACGTTTATCAAACTCATGAGGGTTATTTGCTATTAGCACATTAGCCGCTTTTAAAACACGCTGACTAGAACGGTAATTTTGCTCTAGTTTAATGACTTTTAATTGTGGAAAGTCTCGTTGCAATAACACCAAGTTTTCTGGTCTTGCACCGCGCCAAGAATAGATCGACTGATCGTCATCCCCCACCACAGTAAAACGTGCACGCTCGCCAACTAAAGATTTAATCAGTTCATATTGGCTAGTATTGGTATCTTGATATTCATCCACCAGCAGGTAGCGGATCTTCTTTTGCCAACGCAAGCGCACTTCTTCTTTAAACTTTAATAATAGGGTCGGTAAAACAATCAGATCATCGAAATCTAGTGCATTATAGGCTTTTAATTGGCGTTGATATAAGTCATAACAGTGCGCAAAGATAACATCTCGCTCACCTTTAGCTTGTTTGATCGCTTGCGCTGGCAAAATTAGTGCATTTTTCCAGTTGGAAATCTGCGTTACCAGTGCCTTAATCAAATCCATATCTTCTTTTAGCTGTTTCTCGGTGAGCTCTTTTAATAATGCCAAGGTGTCTTGATCATCAAATAGCGTAAATCCCGCTTTCATCCCCAGCGTTTTCACTTCTCGTTTAATTATCTCTAAGCCTAAAGAGTGAAAAGTAGAAACCATTAATCCACGAGACTCTTTACGGCCTAAGGTTTCACTGACACGCTCTTTCATTTCACGCGCCGCTTTATTGGTAAAGGTAACCGCTACAATATTTTTAGCATGGTAATCACAATGCTGTACTAAGTAGGCGATCTTATTAGTAATTACACGGGTTTTACCACTTCCCGCACCGGCCAATACAAGACAAGGTCCGGAGATCATTTTGACGGCGGCATCCTGACCGGGATTTAATTTCATGAGTTTTCCTAAGTTAACAAAGCGCAATGAGATTTTACGGATCTTTACATAGAAAGTCAGTAGAGCAGCAAAACTATCAACATCAGTGCAATTAAAATACATTTTTTTTATATAAAAAGTTTTAAATAGTCCATAATGATCACAACCTATATTTATATTTTAAGATTGCAAAACAATCTCATTTAACGATAATGAACATTCATTCACTTTTATAAATGAACTCATGCAAAAAAAAATTAAAATTTTAAAAGCGGCAGAGGCCGTACTCACGGAACATGGGTTTTATGCCTTTTCAATGCAAAGTTTAGCAAAGCAGGCTGAAGTATCTATCGGCACCATTTATCGCTATTTTGAAAATAAAGATGCGTTGATGAATGAACTACAGAAGCTGATTCGCACAGAATCTGCCGACCAACTATTTACTGGCTGGGATGATAATTTACCGGACAAGAAAAAGTATGATCTAGTTTGGCAAAATGCATTTAATTTTGTCATTAACAACCCGAAACGCATGACATTAATGGAGATGTTACATTATGTCCCTAATATGGATCATGCAGAAGTCACTGTATTCGAAAATGAAACGTTTAAACGACTGATTAATTTCTATCAACAAGGGATAGACTCAAAACGCTTCCTAAATTGGCAATTATTTGCATTGATGCCAATCAGTATAGAAACAGCACTCAACCTGGCAAAACAAGTCATAAGAGGCAGAGTTCCACCTGACCAGTTTCAATTGAATCTAGTTAGAGATGCTTCTTGGCAAGCAATTCAAAACCCACACTTCAATCAACAGGACTAACGCAATGAAAAAATGGATAATATCGGCAATTATTTTGGCAATTGTCGTCTTTGGCAGTGTCATTGGATTTAACATGTTTAAGGCGCAAAAGATTAAAGAGTTTCTTGCTTCTCGCCCTATCCCTGTTTTCTCTGTTACTGCTACAACGGCAAAACTAGAAGATTGGACGCCGCATCTCCGTGCGATTGGTTTTATTGAACCGATTCAAGGTGTCACTATTGCCAATGAAGTGGCGGGTAAAGTGACAAAAATCAATTTCACTTCTGGTCAACAGATGGAAAAAGATGAGCCTATTTTATACCTTGATAGCCAAGTAGAAAAAGCCAACTTAAAAACCGCTAAAGCTCGTTTACCTGCGATTGAACGTAATTATAAACGTTTAAAGTCACTGCTTAAAAAAGGCTCTATTTCACAGGGTGATGTGGACGATGCTGAAGCAGAATTCTTGGCATTAAAGGGCGAAATAGAAGGTTACGAAGCCACTATTAGCTTGCGCACCATTCGCGCACCTTTTTCAGGTATCGCCGGGCTACGAAATGTATTCTTAGGCCAATACCTCGCCAGCGGATCTGACATTGTACAATTAGAAGACATCAGTCGCATGCAAATGCGCTTTACGATTGCGCAAAACGATTTAAATAAATTGCATATTGATCAGGCAATGAACATCTTTATTGATGCACAGCCAGAAACCAGCTTTACCGGTAAAATTTCTGCTATTGAGCCAGCAGTCAACTCACAAAGTGGTTTAGTTCAAGTACAAGCTTCTATTCCAAATGAACAACAGATTTTGCGTTCAGGTATGTTTGCTAAAGCAAATGTGATTTTACCTACTTTACAAGATCAAATAGTTATTCCCGTGACAGCCGTTAACTACACACTATACGGCGAAACAGTTTACGTAATCACTGAGCAAGAAGCAGAGGATGGCAGCACTTACCTTGAAGTAAAACAACAGATTGTAACCTTGGGTAAAACACAGGGAGACAAGATACATGTGTTATCTGGCATTAGTGAAAATGACCAAATTGTCACGAGTGGGCAGATACGTTTGAGTAATGGCTCCCATGTGGAGATTGTTGAATCCGATGCGCTTAATGCACCCTCTGTTATCCCAGCACTGTAGGTGACTAAATGAAATTTACTGATACGTTTATTAAGCGTCCTGTTTTAGCCATATCTCTGAGCTTGCTCATTGTATTGCTAGGCATACAAGCGCTAAGCAAAATGCAGGTACGAGAGTACCCCAATATGACCAACACAGTGGTCACGGTAACCACCAGTTATTACGGTGCCAATGCCGACCTTATACAAGGCTTTATTACGCAGCCTATTGAGCAAGCCATTGCCCAAGCAGATAACATTGATTATATCAGCTCACAGAGTACCTTAGGCAGTTCTGTTATTACCGTGAATATGAACTTGAATACCGACCCCAGCGGTGCAGTGGCTGATATTCTTGCAAAAGTAAATGGCGTCAGCTCACAACTACCTAGTGAAGCAGAAGACCCATCCATTGATGTGAGTACCGGATCAACCACTTCCGTTATCTATATCGCTTTTTCTAGTGACCAGCTTAACTCGAGTCAAATTACCGATTACCTTCAGCGAGTCATCAAACCACAGCTATTTAGTATTAACGGCGTCGCCAAAGTTAACCTTTATGGGGGCACTGAGTTTGCAATGCGTATCTGGTTAGATCCAGAGCGTATGGCTGCCTTTGGTTTAAGTACCTCTGAAGTGATCAGCATACTTCAAGCGAATAATATTCAATCAGCAACGGGTCAAGCAATGGGCTATTACACATTATTCAATGGTAATGCTAAAACCCAAGTGACTAATGCAGAGCAGTTAGAGAAGCTGATTATCGCGACACGTGAAGATGGTCGAACCATACATCTACAAGATATTGCACGTGTATCACTTGAAAAAAGTCATGATACTTATCGCGCCATGGCGAATGGCAATGATGCGGTAGTAGTGGCTATTGACTCAACACCCACAGCTAACCCATTAGACATCACTGCTGATGTACGAGATATGTTGCCTATCTTGGAAAAAAGTAACCCTAGTTCGATTAATATGGAAGTCCTTTATGATTCCACTATTGCCATCGAAGAATCCATTGTAGAGGTGGTTAAAACCATTGCAGAAGCAGGTTTAATTGTATTAATTGTGATGATTTTATTCTTAGGATCATGGCGTGCAGTGATCATCCCAATTATCACTATCCCACTGTCATTGATTGGTGTTGCAGTCGTCATGCAGATGTTTGGCTTTACCATTAACTTAATGACACTACTCGCGATGGTATTGGCGATTGGACTGGTGGTTGATGATGCGATTGTCGTCGTAGAGAATATTGACCGACATATTAAAGCCGGCGAGCCGCCTTTCCGTGCCGCAATAATAGGTACGCGTGAAATAGCAGTACCAGTTATTTCAATGACTATTACACTTGCTGCAGTATATGCACCAATCGCACTAATGGGCGGTATTACAGGCTCATTGTTTACTGAATTTGCTTTAACGCTAGCGGGTGCGGTATTTGTATCTGGGATTGTAGCCTTAACTTTATCCCCAATGATGTGTAGTAAAATGCTCACCATTAATCATCAGCCAAATCGCTTTGAACGTGGTGTTGATAAGGTGCTGACAGGGTTAACCGACAAATATGCCAATACGCTTGATGTACTAATGGTACGACGACCTGCAATTATTATTTTTGCAATATTGGTCTTTATATCACTGCCATTCTTATTTAAATTTATTCCATCGGAATTAGCACCTAAAGAGGATAAAGGGGTATTAATGATGCTCTCTAAAGCCCCTTCAAATGCCAATTTGGATTTTATTGAAAATAGTATGCGCTTGGTGACAGATGAGATTTCAAAGCAACCTGAAGTTGACAGCAGTTTAGCGATGTCAGGTATCCCGAATGCAAACCAAGCATTTGGGATTGCGATTATGAAACCTTGGAGTCAACGTGAAAAAAGCCCCGAGGAACTATCTGCTACCTTAACACCCAAGTTTGCAGCCATTCCTTCGGTCGCGACAGTCACCTTCCAGCTGCCTGAATTACCTGGCTCTTCAGGTGGTTTACCTGTGCAATTTGTCATTACTACCTCTAATCCATTCCAGAGCTTAGTGAGTATTGCTACGGATGTACTAGCTGAAACACAAGCCAACCCTAATTTCGTTTATTCAGAATTAGATTTAGCCTTTGATTCAGCGACCATGAATATCCAAATTGACCGTGATAAAGCAGGTGCTTACGGTGTGACGATGCAAGATATCGGTACAACCTTAGGGACATTATTAAGTGATGGTTATTTAAACCGAATTAATTTAATTGGTCGTAGCTACGAAGTCATTGCACAGGTTGAACGTAAGTATCGTTTATCACCAGAAAAGTTAGGTGAGTTCTACGTACAAGCGAAAAATAACGACATGGTACCGTTAAGTGAGTTAATCACAATTGATGTGATAGCAGAGCCGCGTTCATTGCCTCATTTTAATCAGCTTAATAGTGCCACAGTGGGGGCCGTATTGTCCCCAGGCGTCACCATGGGCACCGCCATCACTTTCTTTGAAGGCTTATCTGAGACCAAATTACCGCAAGGTTATACTCATGATTACCTTGGTGAAGCACGTCAATTTGTGACTGAAGGAGGCGCGTTATATGTCACCTTTGTATTGGCTTTATTTATTATCTTCTTGGTACTAGCGAGCCAGTTTGAAAGCATGCGCGATCCACTCGTCATTATCATGACAGTACCATTAGCTATCAGTGGCGCATTGATTGTGTTGGCATGGGGCGCTGCAACCATGAATATTTATACGCAAGTGGGACTGATCACCTTAGTCGGCCTAATTACTAAACATGGTATTTTAATTGCAGAAGTAGCTAAAGAGGAGCAATTACATCATGGTTTAGACCGTATTGCCGCAGTGAAGAAAGCCGCAACGGTGCGTTTACGTCCAATATTAATGACCACAGCGGCGATGGTAGCAGGTTTAATCCCACTATTATTTGCTTCTGGCGCAGGTGCAGCGAGTCGTTTTGGCATTGGTATTGTGATCGTAGCAGGGCTTTCAATCGGTACCCTGTTTACGCTATTTATTCTGCCTGTTATCTACTCATTTATTGCTAGCCGACACCAACCTAGCCCTGAATTTGATGAAGATAAAGCGCCTATGGTTAACAGCCAAGCGGAATCATAGATAACGCTATAATAGCAAAATCAAAAAAGGCGAAGCATCACTGCTTCGCCTTTTTTATATCTGTTTGTTGGGTCTAATACCAATTGTATTAA
>NZ_QOCB01000100.1 GCF_003318165.1 Psychromonas sp. B3M02 | reverse complement strand
TAATACAATTGGTATTAGCCTAACTATTTCCACCTTTACTTATTATAAAGTAATTATAAATAGGTATTCGTTTGCGGTTAATTTCATCAAAATAAGGTGATTTTTTGCACGTAAATGATCTATACCTCATTTTTTACCGTATGGTTCCGCTCTTTTTCACCATTATAAAAATAGAACGATATAAGTAAGGTAAAACAATGAATAAAGTAAATAGGGTCAACCAAGTTTTTTCAAGAATTTTAATATTATTATTCGTTGAATCTATTGCAATGGCGTTTGTGTATGGAACTTACTTAGAAGCTATTTTGATAGGTTTACCTGCGATGTTAGTACCATTATGGTTTATGAAAAGTATTCCTGATGCCGCTTTAACGAAACACGCCTCTGCTATAGCGGCTATGATTTTTGCATGTTTGCATATTCATCAAATGAACGGCTTGATTGAAGTGCATTTTGAGATTTTCATCTTAATGGCAATATTGATTATTTTCAGTGATTGGAAGGTCTTTATTTCAGGCACCTTATTAGTTGCGGTACATCATTTATCATTTTATTTTATGCAAGTTAATGGAGCTAATGTATACGTTTTTGACCAAGATCGGCTGTTCTTTTCAACGGTGATTATTCATGCTGCTTATGCGGTGATTGAAGCTATTATCGCCGGTTGTATTGCTAAGGTGTTATATGATGATAGCCAAGTCGGAAAAGAGCTATCAAGAGTGACTGAGATATTAACGGAAGATGAGCAATCTATTGATTTAAAAGTAAGAACTGATACCAATGGGAATATTATCTTAGGCGGATTTAACGATCTTTTAGCGGTACTTGATAATGTTGTTAGTAGTGTAAAAATACAGGCGCAAGAGTTTATCGTCAACTCTGAAAAATTAACTTCTGCTAAAACAGATCTAGCATTTTCTGCTAATAACAGACAAGCCGAGACCGAAAATATCGCCTCTTCAGTAGAAGAGATGGCAGTAACGGTTGGTTCAATTGCACAGGATACATCAACACTCAGCAATCAGATGAAAGAGGTTGCAGAGGCAGCGCAAACGGCGAATGTTTATATTGAAGAAATCAATGTGAAAAATGCTGAGCTCGCTGGGTCATTGAATAAAACGAGCACTGAAATCAATGCGTTAGCTGACTCAAGTGACATTATTGCTGGGGTGTTGTCTGAAATTACCGGCATTGCTGATCAAACAAATTTACTCGCTTTAAATGCAGCGATAGAGGCCGCTCGTGCAGGTGAGCAAGGTAGAGGGTTTGCAGTAGTAGCGGATGAAGTGAGAGCGTTAGCAAATCGCACCAAAGAGAGCACTGAAAAAGTGAATGAAACGCTTGCCAAGTTGGTGACACACTCCCATTCATCCACGCAATCTATGGCGCAATGTATTGATGCTGTCGAATTAGTTATTGATGTAGCAGCTCAGGCCAGTAGAGAGATTGCTCACTCAACAGATTTAGCTTCATTATCTAGCGAAGTTGCTGATTCAGTGGCTGCAGCGGTAGAAGAACAATCAGTTGCAACGAACGATATCGCGCAAAGTACAGAAAGAGTGAGCTCTCTAAGTAAAGGTGATACTGCTAAAGTTGACATATTGGCACAAGAAGCCGCGAAGATATCTCAATCTGTTTTATTATTAGAGTCAAACATTGCCCGTTTCAAGTAGTAAGGTTAAGCCTGCGCATTATATTATCTGTGGCATATGGTTAGTGCTCACTATCGCTGCTGCAATCTACTTTATAAATGGCCGTTTAGCTGATTTCGATCCAGAGCAAACGCTAAGCGGTACCGATCCTGTTTCATGGATGCAAAAAATAAGGGAAATAGATCAACTCAAAGGCCAAGATTTAAGCAATACTATTGTCCACTTCACTAGTCAAAATTGCTCATGTACTCAATACAGCGACAATCACAAAGGTGAAATTAACCAACGAGCAAGTGTAGAAGGCTTTAACGTTATTAATGTCATTGTATCTGAAAAAGTAGCTGCCTTAGTTCCTTCGACCCCCGCCATTTTAATCACCGATCAACAACAAAAGTTACTTTACTTCGGACCTTATTCTGCTGGTTTAGCCTGTAGCGCTTCGAATGGCTATGTGGAAACGGTATTGGGTAATTATGCGAAAGGTTATAGTGCGAGCTTAATGGTGAATGATACTAGTGGTTGTTATTGCCATCTTTAGATAACCTTCAATATGACGATTAAAACTAAAATTTCAGGAGGTTGCAGTTTTATTGCTAATTGATCATTATGCTTATACCAACAACCTAATAATAAAAACATCATGAACCGTTTTTCACCCTCAATAATTGCTCATATAAACAAGTTATGATGAAGGCTAGCCATGAACAAATTAAATATAGATAAGTTAATCGATCATTTCCCTCTGCTCAAAACGTTAATTGCATTACAGCCTGTTAGTTGGTTCAACCCTGAAATAACACCTGTTGAACAAGGTATAAAGCAGGTCGGACTTAATCAGTTGGATATACAGCAAGCCAGTGACCGCTTAGCTCGATTTTCGAGTTATTTGATGAAGGCTTTCCCTGATACGGCTAAAAACGACGGTATTATTGAATCTGAAATCATCGATATCGAAAAGATGAAGCAGCAATTGCAGCTTGACTATGGCAAGCCATTAGTTGGGCGCTTGATGTTGAAAAAGGATAGCCATTTACCCATTGCCGGTTCTATTAAAGCACGTGGTGGTATCTATGAGGTGTTAACTCATGCTGAAAAATTAGCGATACAAGCTGGTTTGTTAAAAGAGGAAGATGACTATGGCAAGTTGTATTCTGAATCCTTTAAGCAGTTCTTTAGCCAATATCGCATTGCTGTTGGCTCTACGGGGAACTTAGGCTTATCTATTGGTATTATCAGCGCTAAGTTAGGGTTTTCTGTCTCAGTACATATGTCTGCCGATGCACGCCAGTGGAAAAAAGATAAACTACGATCGCATGGTGTTAATGTCGTTGAATATGAGCAAGATTACGGTGTGGCGGTGGAGCAAGGGCGAAAAGAAGCTGAGCATGATGCTAATTGTTTTTTTATCGATGATGAAAATTCACAAACATTGTTCCTAGGTTACTCGGTGGCTGGTCAGCGTTTGCTTAAACAATTTAATGACTTGCAGATCAAGGTCGACCAAGATCATCCTTTATTTGTTTACCTACCTTGTGGTGTTGGTGGTGGACCCGGTGGAGTAACCTTTGGGTTAAAAGCAGCCTTTGGTGACCATGTACATTGTATCTTTGCTGAGCCAACTCATTCCCCTTGTATGTTATTAGGAGTGCATACTGGTTTACATGATCAAATATCGGTACAAGATATTGGCATTGATAATGTCACCGCAGCTGATGGTTTAGCAGTAGGGCGGGCATCGGGATTTGTTGGTCGCTCAATGCAAGGTTTAATAGATGGGTACTACACACTTACCGATCAAACCATGTATAACTACCTGGGTAAAATGGCTCGCTTAGAAGGTTTACAACTAGAGCCTTCAGCGGTGGCTGGGGTAATCGGTCCGATGATCGTGTCTGAGAATAGTGAGTATTTACAAAGACTAAACTTAGAACATCATAAAATGGTTAATGCCACGCATTTAATATGGGCTACTGGCGGTAGCATGGTGCCTGAACAAGAGATGCAAGATTATATCGCGAAGAGTGTTCGTTAGTATTTAGGGTATAAAAAAACCGCCTATAGAGGCGGTTTATAAAGTGTGTTTAATCGTTAATACTTATAGAGATTCACTACGAATAATACGTTCATCAACCACTGTTTCATCAGCAATACTATCCGCTGTGCTGTAAGCGTTATCAGCATCTGGGTATTCTGATAATAAGTATTCAGCTAGTGCATCTTGCTCTGTACCTGTATCTTCAAAGCTTGAGTTACCTGGATCTTCAGTTGTCATAATTTCAGTAAGGTCTGTGTTCAACTCACTACAATCACCACCTGCCGCAGTACATGGGAATGGGTAACCATCACCACCTTCTGCAATGTAAGTGAGTGTAATAACAGAGAAGGTCATGCTGTCTTCATCTACTAATTCACCACCAGAAACAACTGTGTAGTCATATGTACCGTCACCGTCAGTATCAACCGTTAATTCTTGAACTCGCTCACCTTCAACGGTTTGCGTTAAAGTTGTTACGCCAGTCTCTTCGTCGGTAACTGTACTAAATTCACGAGCCGTTTGTGTTTCATCGTAAGTTAATGACATACCAGATAGTTGAGGGAAACGACCACCAGTGACATCTGATACAGCATGTTCTGCAATCTCTTTTAGCTGTTCAGCCGTTAGGTCTAATACTGTTAACTCATTGTTGAATGATAAAGCAGTTTGTAAATCGTATTGTGAGATATCACCTTCTTCTTTACCTGCATTTGGGTAAGCTGCTGGTGGGTAGTACTCTAGATCTTCTGCACTTGTTGAACCTGCTGGGTAAGCAGCGTAACCAATCTCAGCACGGATACCACCACCATTTTTGATAGAGATTTGTGTCTCAACACCGTCAATGAGGTTTGCGTACCAAAGGTTCGCTTCAGCAGTTAGATTACCTAGGTTGGTTTCTTCAGAGCGTACTGAAGCTCGAATACCATTTAAGAATACATCTGTATGCCCCACAATATTACTTTCAGACTCGATAATAACGTCGTTCACAGCATCAACGATGTTATCAACATCGGTATTAGCTTCACCAGATAATGACGTTACCATTGTTTCATCACTGATGTATGAACCGCTGACATCCTCATCAATTGAATCAACGATAATGTTACCGTTATCATCAAATTCAACGACTAAACGGCCTAAGTATTTGTAATCACCATCAACATTAACCAGTGCGACATCATTACCGTCAGCATCTTCAAATAGCTCAGGGTACTCTCCAGCTGCTTCATCGCCATCCCATAAACGGTCTGTGCTATCTGCAAGTAATGTATTCGAGCCACCTGCGACAATGATATCGACGTCAGTAAGTAGCGTTGCTAATTCTTCTTCGATAGAAATACTTTGCATGTGTGCGAGTAAAATGACTTTATTGATACCTAGTGCTGTTAGTTCATCCACTTTTTCTTGGATTAGTACTGCAAGGTCTGCAGTATCGTCACTTGCAGGTAGTACCGTAATATCCCCTGTATCGGTAATGATTTCATTGGTTGGTGTTGTTGCACCTACGATACCGATTTGCTCACCATCTACTTCAATGATCGTGTATGACGCTAAGCTGTTCGGAATCTCACTAGCGATTAAACCATCTTCAACTACTAATGTTGCCGTGTTTTCGTCATCAGCAAAAATCATGTTTGAGCTTAGGTAAGGGAATTGTGCGCCTGGATAAGTGCCATCAACATCAATAATTGATGCAAATTCTTCAGTACCACCATCAAGGTCATGGTTACCCACAGCAGAAGCTTGTAAGCCCATTGCGTTAATCATGGCGATATCAGCACGCCCATTGCCCGGTACGTTGATACCATCAACATTGCTCATTGATTCATCACTACCTGCTACATAACGTACACCTGGGATGTAGTTATCACCAGAGCTTAGGAATAGTGTGTTATCTGGGTATTGATCACGTAATGCATCAACGTTACTTGCAAAGTTACCAGCATTATCTAGTGCGGTTGCATTTGAGCCATCCATGTCGGCCATGTGTAATAGTTGTAACGTATAATTTGAGGTATCAGTAGTATCATCGTCATCACTATCGGTGTTACAAGCGGTAAGTGAAGCGGCGATTAAAACAGAGGTGACAATTTGTGAGAGGTAACGTTTCTTAAAATATGGCTGTTGCATTGCTCTTTCCCTAGTAATGTTAATGTAAGTATATTGTTAATATTCAGTCCATTTAGTTGACCATCCAGTCAACCTGTTGTTTAAATTACCTTCACTTTGTGAAAGATGCATCACTTTTTTTAAAAAAATGTATGTTTTTAACTCTAAATGATTAATTTTTGACCCTTTCAGGGGCTGGATTGTTAATCAAATATTAACGTTACACATAATGTTTTTTTTAAAACAGTGATGGCCTTCATCCTTTTATCCAATGAATTTATTTAACGTTATGACCTAGTGGACAACAAATATTGAGAAGCATAATTACAAGGGATTGTTGTAGTTTTATTGCAGTTTTATCATATTTTTATGTCTAAAACGTAAAACACATATTAACGATTAACATACCGTTCACAGTTCAGCTCGCTTAGCCTGTATTCCTCTTTTTCATACCCCTCTATTTTAATTCCTTTGTAAACCTCGTAAAAAAACATGATTATCAAACTTTCTTAATAGATATTTTTCAAAGGGTTACCAACATGACGCATATTCTGCATCGCCACTGCCACTCTCAACTACCAACCGTTACTGGTGGTGAGGGGATTTATTTATTCGACCAAACTGGCAAACAGTATTTAGATGGTTGTGGAGGTGCTGCGGTTTCCAATCTAGGTCATAGCCATGCGGCAGTAAAAAAAGCCATGATCGAGCAGATTGAATCGATTCCCTTTGCTCATACTGGTTTCTTTACGAGCCAGCCAAGTGAAGACTTAGCAACACTGTTAACGGATTTAGCGCCAGACCCGTTAAACCATGTTTACTTTGTAAGTGGTGGCTCGGAAGCTGTGGAGTCAGCATTAAAAATGGCTCGTCAGTATTTTGTGGAAATAGGACAGCCGAGTAAAACACAATTTATTGCTAGACGCCAAAGTTATCATGGTAATACCTTAGGCGCGTTAGCCGTGGGTGGAAATGAATGGCGAAGAGAAAAATTCATGCCATTACTTTCTAAAGTAAAACATATCTCCCCTTGTTATGCGTATCGTGATCAACAAGACAATGAATCAGAATTAGATTATTCATTGCGTGTTGCCAATGAATTAGAAACTGAAATATTAGCTGTAGGCGCTGAGAATGTAATGGCCTTTGTTGCTGAGCCTGTAGTAGGCGCAACGGCAGGTGCTTTACCTGCAACTCAAGGTTACTTTAAGCGTATTCGCGAGATCTGTGATAAATATGATGTGTTGCTTATTCTTGATGAAGTGATGTGTGGTATTGGGCGAACAGGTACTTTTTATGCCTTTGAACAAGATCAAATCGTTCCTGATTTAGTAACTATCGCAAAAGGTTTAGGTGCAGGGTATCAACCGATTGGTGGTGTCGTGATCAGTGACAAAATTTACGATGCTATTGCCAATGGCAGTGGATTTTTCCAGCATGGACATACGTTTATGGCGCATCCCGTTGCTTGTGCCGCAGCATTAGCGACGGTACAAACTATTATCTCGGAGAACTTGTTAGATAAAGTACTCGAGCAAGGTATAAAATTACGCGCTAAGTTAAGAGAAGCATTATCTCCGTTACCTTATGTTGGAGATGTTAGAGGGCGTGGTTTATTTATTGGTGTTGAGCTGGTGGCTGATAAACAAAGCAAAACACCATTACCGACTTCAACCGAAGCAAACAAAGTGATTAAACAGCTAGCCATGAAGCATGGGTTAATGTGTTACCCGATGGCGGGTACTATTAATGGTCGTGCTGGGCATCATATTCTATTAGCTCCGCCATTTATAATTAATGATAAACAACTAGATGAGTTGGTGAGCAAACTAAAAGCAGCCTTGATCGAAGCAGCACAAGGTTGGGAATGATGATCTCTGAACAAACACATAAATCTACGATTATTGTTGCGCCCAATGGTGCGCGTAAAACCCGACAAGATCATCCCGCTTTACCTGTGACTATTGAACAAATTGTTGATGATGTTGTTGCTTGCCGTGATGCTGGTGCGGCAATGGTGCATCTCCATGCACGTGATAAAAAAGGCCTACACTCCTTAGCGATTGACGATAATATCAAAACTTTAACAGCCGTTAAGCAGGCAGTGGGCGATTCAATTATAGTGCAATTGACTACGGAAGCCGTTGGACAATATCAACCTCCAGAGCAGATGCAGCTGATCAAAGAAACCCTACCTGAAGCGGCTTCTTTTGCTTTGAAAGAGTTAATTCCTGATGACTCATATTTAGCAGTGGCAGAAAAATTTTTTCATTGGGTAGAAGATCGAGGTATTATTGCTCAATACATTCTCTATTCAGTGGAAGATGTACAACGTTACTTTTCGCTGATTAAACAAGGTATTTTACCGAGTAAAAACCACCATATTTTATTAGTGTTAGGACGTTACCATCAACAATTACGTTCTTCAGCCACTGACCTTGCACCTTTTTTAAGTAAACAGTTGTTAACAGCAAAAACGCGTTGGGCAACCTGTGCCTTTGGTCCTGAAGAGCATCAGTGTTTGATCAGTGCTATGTTGATGGGAGGCGATGTGCGTGTTGGTTTTGAAAACAATCACTTTAATAGTCAAGGAGGAGTGGCCGACAGTAATGCACAACAAATTATCGATATTAAAGCGGTGAGTTGCTTATTAAATATCGACTTACATGATGCTAATAGCTTTCGTCGTGCTTTGTGTTCTCAATAATAAAATTATAAGTCGTTGTTTTCAGATAGATTTTCCGTGACCCATTGCTTAAATTCATAAATCTTTCGAGATGAAAGTCGGTAGCTTGGTATAAACGCATAATAGCCATAATCGGTGTTTATACTAATATCAAGGGGATTAACCAGTTCGCCACTGGCTAAAGATTTATGCACCATAAAGTCTGGCAAAAGTGCTAACCCTAATCCGCCTTTTGCCGCTTCTAAGGACATGTAGAAATGTTCAAAACCAGTGCAACTATAATTACTGCTAAAGGTTAACTGGTTTTGCTTTTTAAATTGCTCCCATAATCGCGGACGCGTTATATGAAAAATAGCATCAAAGTGCTGTACATCTTGTATGGTGTTAATAGGTTTATTAGCCAGTAATTGAGGAGAGACAACTAACACTAACTTTTCTTTTCTTAATAGCGTGGCATTTTCATAATGTGTTGAGAGAGATAAACAACGAATGGCGATATCACTTTCTCCATTGGTCTTTTTGATAATACCATCACCGGTTTTTATTCTGACGCGAATATTTTTATTGAGATCATAAAATTGTTGGATATGTGGAATTAACCATAAGCTAGCAAAAGAAGGCGTCACATTTAATGATAAAACTTCTTCCACTTGATCGATCAACACTAAGCTTTCAGTCGTATATTGAATAATTTCCAGTGCTTCGATGATTTTAGGCAGATATTGCTCGCCTGCACTGGTTAACTCAATACCGTTTAAACGTCGATTGAATAGAGGTTGCCCAAGTTGTTTTTCTAAGGAGGCGATATTTTTACTCACTGCGCCTTGGCTAACAAAAATCGCTTGTGCTGCTTTTGAAAAACTCATGTTATCGGCCACCGCCACAAAAGTACGTAATGCTTTGATTGAGGGTAAAGTGGTTTCATTAAGCACGGAGTTTCTCCTAAATTAGCTGGGGTTATAGTTAAGCTTTTCAGCGCCATTTAAGCAAGTCGTTTATGATTTGTGCCAACATGATCTGTATGAATTTCAAGCGATAAAGGCCATAAATCATCACCATTATAAAGTAAGTATCCATAAACTTGATTGGTGCATCGCAAAACCGAAATAAAAACGGCAGGTAATCTGCCCTTAAATGGTGCGAAAATAAAAGTAATGCACCAAAAAAGAACATGTAAGTGATTGTTTAATAAGCAATGTGTTTGAGTTTAATACAGCCCTTTCTGTAAGGACTTGAGAGTCCACATATTTTCCTCTATAGGCTTGATTCTTGCTTGTCTATATAGGAAAGTACCACCGAAATAAATCTAAAAGGAAGTTAAATATGTTTTTAAAAAAATTAGCAATGGCAGCGGCTGTAGGCGCAACATTCATGGCAAGTTCTGCAATCGCAGAAACTAAACACGTAGTAATTGGTACTGGTGGTCAAACGGGTGTTTATTATCAAGTAGGTGGTGCTATTTGTCGTCTAGTAAACCGTGGTACAGCTGAGCACGAAATTAACTGTACTCATAAAACAGGTGGTTCAGTAACTAACATTAACGGTCTAAAATCTGGCGACCTTGATATGGGTGTTGCTCAATCAGATTGGCAGTTCCATGCATACAACGGTACTGCTCCAGAGCAATTCCCTGCAGGTGCATTTAAAGAATTACGCTCTGTATTCTCTGTATATGCAGAACCGTTCACAGTGGTTGCACGTGCCGATGCAGGTATTAAAAGCTTTGATGATTTAAAAGGTAAAAAAGTAAACGTAGGTAACCCTGGTTCTGGCCAACGCGGTACGATGGAAGTACTAATGGACAAAATGGGTTGGGAAATGAGTGATTTCGCTGTTGCGTCTGAACTTAAATCTTCAGAGCAAGCTGCTGCACTATGTGATGGTAAAGTAGACGCAATCGTATTCGTTGCTGGCCATCCAAATGGTTCAATCAAAGAAGCAACAACGTCTTGTGATGCAGTACTAGTACCTGTTGATAACGACGTTGCTCAAAAATTAGCATCTGATAACCCATACTACGCAATGACAAGTATCCCAGCTGGCATGTACAAAGGTACTGACACTGATACTGCAACATTTGGTGTAGCGGCTACGTTTGTTAGCTCAACTAAAACAGATTCAGAAACAGTTTACCAAATGGTAAAAGCTGTATTTGAAAACTTCAAACGTTTCAAGAAGATGCACCCTGCATTTGCTAACCTGAAAGAAAGCGATATGATCACTAAAAATCTATCTGCTCCACTTCATGAAGGCGCGATTCGTTACTACAAAGAAAAAGGTTGGATGTAATCTAACCCTTAGTTAAATAGAGCGGGAGTAGTTATACTTCCGCTTTTTTGTTTTAAAAAAAGCAGATATACCAAAACTACTTATTTAAGTGTTTTTGGTATATCTCAGTTGTAAAGGGCAACCCAATGCCAATTACGATGGATATCAATATAGATAATCTAAAGCATCAATTACGCATTTTTAGAAAGATCTCTCGTTACACCAGATCGCATTGTCATGCGTACCAATAGGAATTTTCTGATGACTGAAAAAACACTAATGAATGATGAGGAATTACAAAATCTCGTCGCTTCCACCGATACAGGAGGAAGAAACCCAACCAATCAAAAGATAGTTAAGTTGATGGCGGGTGTGGCGTTAACTTGGTCTATATTCCAAGTTTGGATCGCCTCTCCCTTACCTTTTTTATTCGGGTGGGGTGTATTCTCAAGTGGAGAAGCAAGATCAATTCATTTAGGCTTTGCTATTTTTTTAGCCTTTCTTGCATATCCCGCTTTTAAAGCATCTTCACGTAGTAAAGTGCCAATGGCCGATTGGGGGTTAGCGATCATTGCCAGCCTCTGTGCTTTGTATCCATTTATTGCTGACTCTATGTTAGTGGATAGCATCTTTGGTATTCGCCTAAGTGACCGCCCAAGTGCACCTAATCCAGTGGATATCGGTGTTGCTATTGTCGGTATGCTAACCTTACTAGAAGCGACTAGACGTGCCTTAGGCCCACCATTAATGGTCGTCGCTATGATCTTCTTAGGTTATACCTTCTTAGGGCCTTATGCGCCTGAGTTAATCGCTTGGAAAGGATCGACATTTGGTGGTGTTATGGACCATCAATGGCTATTTTCTGAAGGTGTATTTGGTATTGCTTTAGGTGTATCAACTGACCTTGTATTCCTATTTGTTCTGTTTGGCGCATTGCTAGACCGTGCGGGTGCAGGGAACTACTTTATTAAAGTTGCTTTCTCATTAATGGGGCACTTACGTGGTGGTCCAGCAAAAGCAGCGGTGGTTGCTTCAGGTATGACCGGGCTTATTTCTGGTTCATCGATTGCTAACGTAGTAACTACAGGTACTTTTACTATTCCGATGATGAAGCGTGTTGGTTTTTCTTCTGAAAAAGCGGGTGCGGTAGAAGTGGCTTCTTCGGTTAATGGTCAAATCATGCCACCAGTAATGGGTGCCGCGGCGTTCTTAATGGTTGAATATGTGAATATTCCTTACTTTGACGTGGTTAAACATGCCTTTTTACCAGCTATCATCTCTTACATTGCATTGGTTTATATTGTGCATTTAGAAGCGATGAAATTAAATATGAAAGGGTTAACCCGTGAAGGCGAAGTGAAAACGGCTAAAGATGTATTAATCTCTTGGGCAATGACACTGTTACCAATTATCGCGTTAGCAGGCGGAGCATTTTACTTATCTGAGCTTTACGCTGCATTGGCAACTACAGAAGCTCGTTTAGGTTTAGTACTGGCGGTGATTGCGATTCAATATTTTGTCTTTAAAAAGATTAAAGCTAAATCTAGCGAAGATAAGTTGGCAAAAACGATTTCTACCGGTGCGATTGTATTAGGTAATTTAGTGATTGCTGCCTTTGGTTTATTCTTCGTGGTTAGCTTGCTGAAATCATTTGTTGCGCCTGATTTACTATTCTGGGTAGTTGCTGCATTGGTTGCGGTCACTTATGTGGTATTAGTGAAAATAAGCTCTGCTTACCCTGATTTAGTGATGGACGATCCAAATTCTCCTGTACTTAGTTTGCCTGAAACAGGTCCAACGGTGAAGTCAGGATTACACTTCTTACTACCTGTAGTGGTATTAATTTGGTGCTTGATGATCGAACGTAAATCACCGGGTTTATCTGCATTCTATGCAACAACCTTGATGATTGTGATCCTGTTAACGCAACGTCATCTATTTGCTTTGTTCCGTAAAAAATCAACATCAGGCATGGTCAAACAAGGCTTTAATGAGTTGGTTGATGGCATGATCACCGGTGCAAGAAACATGATCGGTATTGCTATCGCAACAGCGGCAGCAGGTATTATCGTTGGTGCCGTATCGCAAACGGGTATTGGTTTAAAACTGGCTGCCTTGGTTGAGTTCTTGTCCATGGGACAGATCATGTTGATCTTGGTTTGGACAGGTATCCTTAGTCTTATTCTAGGTATGGGCTTGCCAACTACTGCAAACTACATTGTTGTATCGTCTTTACTAGCGCCTGTAATTGTTAGCTTAGGTCAACAAAATGGATTAATCGTGCCACTGATTGCAGTACACATGTTTGTGTTCTACTTCGGTATCATGGCGGATGTAACGCCTCCAGTAGGTTTAGCATCCTTTGCCGCCGCTGCAGTATCGGGAGGCGACCCAATTAAGACTGGTTTTGTGGCCTTCTTCTATTCATTGCGTACTGCTTTATTACCATTCCTATTCATCTTTAATACTGACTTACTGTTAATGGATGTGACCTTCTTAGAAGGGATAGCGATATTTATTACCGCCACCATGGCAATGTTGATATTTACCGCGGGCACACAAGGTTACTTCATTGCTAAATCTAAGCGTTGGGAGTCATTGGCATTATTAGTGATTGCATTTACATTGTTCCGCCCAGGTTTCTGGATGGATTATGTTATCCCACCTTACGATGAGCGCGCTGGTACTGAGTTAGTAAATGTCATGGAGGAGGTTGATCCAGGTACTGAGCTACGTGTATTAGTTAATGGCCAAAATGATGTGGGTGACCCAGTGACACTGACCATGTTAATGGTGGTTGGTGAAGGTGAAACAGGTCAGGAGCGCCTTGAAAATTATGGTTTAGAACTACTTCCACAGGAAGATGGTTCAATCATGGTAGATGGTATTGGTTTTGATAGTACTGCTGAAAAAGTAGGTTTCGACTTTGACCAAATCATTATTGATGTCGGTGTGCCAGTAGTACGTCCTGCTAAACAATGGTTCTATATACCAGCGCTATTATTGCTGTTTATTATCATTAGATTACAACGTAAACGTCGTGACCTTAATGATGCAGCTGAAGCCCGTTCAGAGAACACACAAACAGTGAATGCTTAACCTTTAAGCTTAAAACTGTTATTGATTTAATACCGCGCTTACCTTGTAAGCGCGGTATTTTTTTGCATTCCATAAAGTTATACCCCTGTCTTTTTATTCCTTTGTCAGCTTCGAGCAAACACATAACAATAGATCTTTATTTTCGATACTAAGACAGACCCATAAACAATGAATATTGAACAGATCAAAAAACTTACCTCAATGCCAGCTACAGCTCCAACTGTAGGACCAGATAAAGTCCGATGTATTAATAGAGAATTCTTTATTGTGATTTATGAGACAGACAGTGAAGCATTGCAAGCTGTTGTTCCTGAACCATTACAATTTGACCAGCCGATTGTTAAGTTTGAAGTGATTAAGATGGAGGACTTTAGAGGATTTGGTTCATTCACTGAGTCTGGGCAAGTAATTCCTGTGACTTTAGATGGTCAAGCAGGGAAGTATGTCCATCAAATGTATTTAAATAACTTTCCGGCTATCGCTGCGGGTCGTGAAATTTGGGGCTTCCCTAAAAAATATGCACAACCAGAATTATTGTACGATTCAGACTGTGTTTTAGGTCGAGTCTTTTTTGGTCAATGTGAAATTGCTAGAGCAACTATGCCCTACAAATGGCATGCTATGGACCTTAAACAAGTAAAACAGAGCATGGAAAGTGAGCCAGGCTACCTATTAAAAATCATTCCTAATGCGGATAACACACCATTAATTACACAACTAGTTAAGTATCATATGCAAGATGTGGTGGTGAAGGAGGCTTGGTCTGGACCGGGTGCCTTGGAGTTGTTTAACCATGCCTTAGCACCAATGGCAGAGTTACCCGTAAAGAAGGTGCTCAGCGCACAGCATATCATTGCTGATCTAACATTAAGCTGGGGTGAAGTCGTGGTTGATTATCAAAACGATTATTAACTGCTGCTGAGTTAAACCTAGGTTTATTTGAAGCGATAAATTGGTGTTATTAAGGTCTAAACCACCATTAATAACACCAACCGTTATGTAGATTTAACGGAAAATAACCGTTTTATTACCGTATACAAAAGCACGGCTTTGCGTGTGTAGTTTTACCGCTTTTGCTAATGCCACGGTTTCTGTTGTACGACCAACCGCAACCAGTGATTCTGGTGAGAAGGTGTGATCAACATTCTGCACCGATTGTTCGATGATAGGGCCTTCATCAAGGTCTGAAGTTACATAGTGAGCTGTTGCTCCAATCAGTTTCACACCACGTTCATGAGCTTGGTGATAAGGTTTTCCACCTTTAAAACCAGGTAAGAAAGAGTGATGAATATTAATCGCTCGACCCGCTAATTTGTCACATAGTTCATTAGATAAAATTTGCATATAACGTGCTAATACGACTAATTCTGTGCCCGTTTCTTCAACAATTTCCATTAACGCTTTTTCTTGTTCTGGTTTGTTTTCTTTGGTAACAGGTAAGTAGATAAAACGGATCCCTTCACGCTCTGCCATAGGGCGTAAGTCTTTATGGTTAGAGACGATCGCAGTCACTTCCATATTGATTTCACCTTTGTGTAAGCGATATAAAAGATCGGCTAAACAGTGATCGAATTTACTCACCATTAATAGTACTTTACACGGTTTATCAGCGGGCTCTAATTTCCAATCCATATCGAATTTTTCGGCAACTTCTGGAAACTCTTTGCTGAGATCTTCAAAGGTGTGGTCCCCCGATTCAATATAACCGACGGCACGCATGAAGAAGCGTTTGGTAGTAGGGTCATCAAATTGAGATAGTTCACTTAAATAACAGCCTCGCCCTGATAAAAATGAAGTAACAGAAGCGACTATGTTACTGCTTGCTGAGCATGTTGCGGTAAAAATAAATTCTTTAGGTTTTTCAGTTGCCATTGTTAATGCCTTATATATTTTTAGCTTCAAATAGAAGCATTACACTGTTAGTTGATGAAGGTGAAACATGCTTGAAAATGTATTCACCATCGCTTAAGTTTCATTACATATTCGGGTAGTTAGGCCCTCCTAACCCCTCTGGTACTTGCCAAGTAATATTTTGAGTTGGGTCTTTGATATCGCATGTTTTACAATGCAAACAGTTCTGCGCATTAATCTGCAGTTGTTGTGCTTTGCTTTCTGGTTCTTCAACAAATTCATACACCCCTGCAGGGCAAAAGCGTGCTTCTGGACCTGCAAATAAAGCGAGATTTTTTTCTATAGGGATAGTTTGGCTTTGTAATTTAAGGTGACAAGGCTGATCTTCTTCGTGGTTTGTATTAGAAATAAACACAGAAGAAAGCTTATCAAAGCTGATTTTATTATCAGGTTTAGGGTAAGTAATATCAGTACACTGTGCAGCTGGTTTCAGCTGTTCATGGTCTGGCTTAGTATCATGCAGGGTAAAAGGCAGTTTTCCCTTGAACCAGTTTTGATCTAAGTAGTTGAAAGCACCACCCATGTAAGTACCAAACTTATGCATAGCGGGGCCAAAGTTACGTGTTTGATGTAACTCTTCATGCAACCAAGAAGCTTTGAAGGCATCTGTAAATGAACTTAATTCATTGCTCACAGGCGTTTCACTAGACAGGGCTGCAAAAATACTTTCTGCTGCTAATATGCCGCTTTTCATTGCCGTATGTGTGCCTTTTATCTTGGCAAAGTTTAATGTCCCTGCATCACAGCCAATTAATAACCCTCCCGGGAAGTGCATCTTAGGTAAGGAGTTCAAGCCACCCTTAGCAATCGCACGTGCACCGTAGGAAATACGCGTGCCGCCTTCTAATGTGTCTTTAAAAATAGGGTGGTGCTTCATACGTTGCAGTTCATCAAATGGACTGATGTAAGGGTTTGAATAACTCAAATCAATGACAATACCTACCATTACTTGATTGTTTTCAGCGTGATAAAGGAACGACCCACCGCTTGTTTCTTTCGTTAATGGCCAGCCAGCACCATGTACCACTAAGCCTGGCTTATGTTTACTTGGATCGATTTCCCATAACTCTTTAAGTCCAATACCGTAATGTTGGGTATCTGATTCACTATCAAGGTTATATTGCTTAATTAATTGTTTGCCTAAGTGGCCACGGCACCCTTCAGAGAAAATGGTGTATTTACCATGTAACTCCATGCCTGGCATGTAGTCCGCTTTTTCCTCTCCTTTTGCATCGATTCCCATATCACCAGTGATCACGCCTTTCACTTCGCCATCATCGCCATACAAAATATCTGCTGCGGGAAAGCCAGGGAAAATTTCCACGCCCAATTCTTCTGCTTGTTCTGCTAACCAGCGACATAGGTTACCTACACTGATGATGTAGTTACCTTCATTGTGCATGGTTTTAGGGACTAAGCTATTAGGTAATTTTTGTGCCTTTTCTGCATTCTTTAATAGGTAAATTTCATCGCTAGTCACTGGCGTATTGAGTGGTGCGCCACGCTCTTTCCAATCTGGAAAGAGTTCGTCTAATGCGCGTGTTTCAAAGACTGCTCCAGAAAAAATATGAGCACCTACCTCTGAGCCTTTCTCTATGACACAAACGCTCAGCTCTCGCTCTTCTTTCTGTGATTGTTGCATTAATCGACAGGCCGTAGAGAGACCTGCCGGTCCTGCACCAACGATAACGACATCAAATTCCATTGATTCACGCATTGCTGGTCTCCTTTATTAATGAGTAAATATAGTTAACGCTTATAGTGCATTTTCTAGTTCAGGTAGTGTATCGAATAGATCCGAAACAATTCCATAATCAGCGACTTGGAAAATAGGAGCTTCAGGATCTTTATTGATAGCAACAATCACTTTTGATTCTTTCATCCCCGCTAAATGTTGGATGGCACCAGACACACCAACTGCGATATATAAGTCAGGTGCAACAATTTTACCGGTTTGACCCACTTGCATATCATTAGGTACAAAGCCTGCATCTACTGCCGCACGTGTCGCACCTACCGCCGCTCCAATCTTATCCGCCACTTTTTCTAGCATGGAGAAGTTCTCCCCATTTTGCATTCCACGACCACCCGAAATAACGATTTTTGCAGAGGTTAACTCAGGGCGTTCATTGACGACTGTATCGTTATTAATAAATTGAGATAATGCTTCATCAAAGGCGCCATCTACTGCCTCTATGGTTGCGCTTCCATTTTGTTCTGAAGGAGAAAAAGATGTACCGCGAATCGTGAGTAGTTTAATTGGGTCAAGCGATTGTAAAGTAGCAATAATATTACCTGCATAAATAGAACGTTTGAACGTATCTGGACTTTCGACAGAAATAACATCCGATAAAAGGGACACATCGAGTTTTGCTGCGACGCGTGGCAATACGTTTTTGCCATTAGCTGTTGATGGAGCAAGTATATGGGTATAGTTACTGGCTATCGACATAATGAGTGCTGCTACATTTTCGGCTAGTTGTCCGTTATAACAAGGCTTATCAGCGACTAAAACACGTGTGATGCCACTGATTTTCGCTGCAGCCTCTGCTGCTGCAGTACATGTTTCACCTGCGATTAATAGATCGATATCGCCGCCAATTTCTGTTGCTGCTGTAATTGTATTCAGAGTGATCTCTTTTAGGCTGCTGTTATCGTGCTCTGCGATAATTAAAATAGTCATTACAGTACTCCTTCAGTTGTTTTTAGTTTTTCAAGTAGCTCATCAACAGAGCCTAAAATATCACCCGCTTCACGTACTTGTGGCGACTCGACATTTAACATTTTAAAGCGAGGTGTTAAATCTAGACCAAATTCTTCGATTGGCTTAACCACTAACGGTTTACGTTTTGCTTTCATAATATTAGGTAAAGAAGCAAAACGAGGAGTGTTTAAACGTAAGTCACAGGTAACGACTGCCGGTAAAGTCAGTTCAATGGTTTGCAAGCCAGTATCAACTTCACGTGTTACTGTCGCTTTTTCATTATTAATATCTAATTTAGAGGCAAATGTTGCTTGTCCCCAATCTTTGATGGCCGCTAACATTTGTCCTGTTTGGTTGTTATCTTTGTCACTAGACTGTTTACCCAGTAAGACGAGATCAATCTCTTCTTCTTCAATCACTTTAGCGGCTAGCTTCGCGATATTAAGTGGCTCTAACGTGGCGTCTGTTTCAATCAAAATACCTCGGTCAGCGCCCATTGCAAGTGACGTTCTGATTTGATCTTGAGATTGTTTATCACCGATAGACAGAACGATAATTTCAGAAGCGATACCTGCTTCTTTTAAACGAACAGCCTCTTCGGTGGCAATTTCACAGAAAGGGTTCATTGCCATTTTGACATTAGTCAGGTCAACATTACTACTGTCCGTGTTAGGTCTAATCGTCACATTTGGATCGGTTACTCGTTTTACCATAATTAATATTTTCATAACTTACCTTCTATCTGTTGTGCATAAATGCTAATTAAAATGTAGTCATCTTGGTGACTGGTTATTCTGTTTTTTCTTTGGGTTTAAATAAGCCTTGAATGATGCGGTCAATCATAATCGCGCAAAATAGAATCGCTAAACCTGCTAATAAACCTTGTCCTTTTGCGGCAAACTGCAGTGCTTGCAGTACGTCGGTTCCTAAGCCTTCTGCACCGATCAATGACGCGATAACCACCATTGATAAACACATTAAAATAGTTTGGTTAATACCGGCCAAAATGCTCTCTTTTGCTAATGGTAATTCCACATCCAGTAATAATTTTTTACGTGAACAACCAAAGGCTAGGGCACCTTCTACAATCGATGCGGGCACTTGTTGAATGCCTAATGTTGTTAAGCGTACTACCGGCGGCATACCGAAAATAATAGTCGCTAACACACCTGGTGGTTTGCCTGTGCCGAAGAATGCAATGATTGGAATTAAGTAAACAAAAGCGGGCATGGTTTGCATGAAATCCAGCGCAGGTTTAGTAATTGAATCAATAGTTTTGTTTTTGGCACATAACACTCCCAGCGGTACACCCACAACAACACAAATTACCGCAGCAGCGCCTAATAAAGAGATGGTCGCCATACTCTTTTCCCAGTAACCAAAAAACGCCAGGTAAGAAAGGGCAATTGCAGTATAAAAAGCGGCTTTGTAGCCTGAGATGCGCCATGATGTAAACACGATTAACATCATGATCACAGGCCAAGGTGTACCTACTAATAATGTTTCAATTGCATCTAGGAAAAGGTTAATTACTTGTGTGATAGCATCAAAGAAGTTCGCACCATTAAGCGCCAGGAAGTCGAACATTGAATTAAGCCAATTGGCAGTGGTGTTAAAAATAGTTTTATCCGAAGGAAACTCCACTAACCAGCTGATTTGTTCTGCGGAAATAAAACGGTATAGCGTTAATGGATAAATAAAGGCCAGAATAGCGATGCCACAGATCAGTGCTTTAATATGGAAACCGCTGCCGACCTCCGGGTCTTGTCGCCAGCGACAATATTGTTTCTCGTAAACAGCATTGGCGGTAAAACCTTGAATAAGGAAGATAATAAATAATAGTAAGCCCCCATAAATAGCGTTTTGACTAGCGCCTTTAGCATTCTCTTCGGCAGCGAGCACTGCTTTTTCTGCAGCTCTTCTTAGATTATCGGAGTTACGAAAGAAAGCCTTAGCGTTGGCTTCTCCATTGTTTAGTGCGGCTTGCCCTTTAGTGGCCATCTCTTGAGACTTAGCAAATAAACGGTCTGCTTGAGCAAGTTTACCGCCTCCTGCTTCACCCCAGATGCCTTGCCCAAGTAAAATGGATGAGATTAAAATAGCAATAGCACTCACCCAAAAGAATCCCCACACACTGCGTGAAGCAGCCCATAGCGGGCCAAATAAAGCGGCAAAAAAGTTAAAAGAGATATGCAAACGAGTGTCCGTTTGGATCTTAGTAAAATGCCCTTGATAATAACGACTTTGACGTTGAGTAAAGTGTTGAATGGGTTGCGTATAATCGACTTGGTTAAGCGAAGCTGTTTGTTGAGTATTCATCTTATTCTTCTCCCTTAATGCCTTTAAGCAGGGTATCTTTACTGATCACACCTATATCTTGGCCCGCATCATTAGTTACTATGATAGGTAATGTAGTGGTGACAGAGAGGTCGATTAATGCTTCTAGGCTAGTATTTTCATCTGCACGCAGTGCGGCTGTTTTATCAATGGAAATAGGTAATGTCGTATCGTTAATGGCTAGCATAATAGAGTGGGCATTGATTAACTTGAGGTTAGAAATACCTTTTACAAAGTCTGCAACATAATCATCAGCAGGTTGCATCACAATCTCTTCCGGTGTGCCTATTTGGATCAAACACCCATCTTTCATAATAGCAATACGGTCACCGATGCGGATTGCTTCGTCTAAGTCATGGGTAATGAATACGGTGGTTTTTTGTAAGTTTTTAGTTAGTTGTACGAATTGGTTTTGTAGTTCATGGCGGATTAACGGATCGAGTGCACTAAAAGGTTCATCCATTAATAATACTTCAGGGTCGCTGGCTAGTGCTCTGGCTAAGCCCACACGTTGTTGCATCCCCCCTGATAGTTGATGGGGCAGTCGATACTCATAACCGGTTAAATTAACCAGTGATAAAGCATGCATTGATGTTTCCCAACGTTCTGCTTTAGGTAAACCTTGTACTTCCAATGGGAAAGCGACATTATCAGCAACGGTACGATGTGGTAATAATGCCATGTGTTGAAACACCATGCCGATATCTTTGGCACGCGTTTCTCGAAGCGCATTAGGAGTTAATGCAGACATATCTTGGTCGAGTACTTTAACCAAGCCTGCTGAAGGCTCAATTAAGCGGTTAAGGTGGCGAATAAGCGTAGACTTACCGCTACCCGAAAGGCCCATAATACAAAATATTTCACTTCGTGCTACTTTGAATGAAACATCTGCAATACCAACTACACAACCAAAACGTTCGAGTACAGTGGCCTTATCTAAGCCTTCGCTTTTAACTGCTTGCATTGCTTCTTCGGCTCTATCGCCAAATATTTTCCATACATTTTCTAATTGAATTACATCTGTCGTCATACTAAGCCATACCTGTTGTTAAGGTTTTTAGAAATATGAAACATTTGGGCATGCCCTTCATTAGTCCAAAGAAGGGCTGCTCACTGTTTAACTCGGTGTTATAGACCTAACCAAGCGTTGACTATATCTTGATTATTCTTAACCCATTCCGCTGCAACATCGGCTGGTGATTTCTTATCAACCACTACTGAATAACTCCACTCGCTCATAATGTCTGAGGTGATTGCGAAGTTTTTCAGGATATCAGCTGCTTCTGGCTGATCTTTTTCCAATGATTTTGCATAGTGCATTTGCACATAAGTAACAGGCCAACCTGAATCTGCATTAGATTTTGCTAACCAATCCGGATCGTCTGTTGGTTGGACTGTTTTCCATGTTGCATCGTTATGTTTTGGTTCTGTTAAGAACACGATGTCATACAAAGCAAAGATATAATGTGGTGTGTAACAAGAGAAAACATAAGGTTTCTTAGCTTGTACTGCAGCATCCAGAGAAGCAAAGTTAACTGGAATATCCACTTGTACTAACTTCATGGTTTGGTCATAGCCATAGCTTTTAGCGCGGATGATTTCGACAGTCGTTGAAGCAGCGCCAGGTTCACCAGCCCAAATTTCACCTTCACCATCACCATCGCTATCTAATAGGGCTGATTTATCAGGATCGGTCAGGTCGTAAATCGATTTAATATCGTATTTATCTGACATCTCCTTAGTAATACACAGCCCTTGTTTTGCTTCTACACTATGTTGGTTTTTCACAACCGTGCCATTTTCAACCACATACTTCTGGTAGAGATTTTGTTGATTGGGTAACCAAACTTCAGGATGAAGTTGCATTGAACCTCGGTCCATCGCTTCCCAAATAATTGGGTTAGTGCCGCTTTGCATGCCCACATCTAAGCCTAAGTTCTCTTCTAGTACGATTTTAATCACATTCGAAGTAACTCCTGCTGATGGCCAACTTGGCACCCCTAAAACAAGGTCAGCTGCTTGTGCTGAAACGCCTGTTAAACCTAGTGATATTGCTAAGCATAATTTTGTTACCCTTTTCATATTACTCTCCATGGTTATAGTTTTATTTATTTACTTACTTCTCACTTTTTCGTTCTTCGGATCGTAAAGACAATCACTCACAACAATCGCTGGGTAAGCTGTCCCTATGATTTCTACATCTACTTCACTTCCTTCGACCGAGTATTCTGGGTCAATAAAGCCAAGTACAATGTTCTTCTCTACACGGTATCCATAAGCTGCAGAGGTCACCGTGCCGACTACTTTTCCATCGACACAAATAGAGTCGCCAGGATGTGCTGCTGCAATATCACAATCGACAGTGATGGTGACAAATTTTCTGCGCATTGGTTGACCTTGCTTAGCAAGCAATGCCGCTTTACCTGGGAAGTCAGCTTCTTTATCAATCTTAGTGAAGCGATCTAATGCACTTTCAAAGGGGTCAAACTCAGTGATAAGGTCTGCTTTCCAATGGCGGTAGCCTTTCTCAAGACGCATCGACTCTAGTGCCATTGAACCGAATGGGATAAGACCGTAATCAACACCTGCTTCAGTTAATAGCGTATGTGCGAGTAATAATTGTTCATTTGGAACATGTAGCTCCCAACCTAATTCACCACTGAAGCTCACGCGTAATGCTTGTGCTTGTGCATGACCGATGTATACCGGTTTAGTGGTTAACCATGGGAAAGCTTCGTTAGACCAATCTGTACGAGGTGATAGGCTCGCGATTAAATCGCGTGATTTAGGACCGGTTACAGATAAAATTGTGTGAGTATTTGTTAGAGAAGTAATTTCAACACCTTCTTTAGGTAGGTGTGAACGTAACCAATCCATATCTTTATATTCAGCTGCGGCAGCAGAGCCATACCAGAATGTATCTTCAGATAGTTTAGCGATAGTCGCTTCGCCTAATACGTTACCTTTTTCAGTTAGGAAGTAACAAAGACCAATACGGCCCACTGTCTTTGGAATATTTGAACACATTAAGCTGTCTAGCCATTCTGCTGCTTTTGGCCCTTTAATTTCAAAACGGTTAAAGCCATTGACTTCCATAATACCGACGTTTTCAGTGACGCCTTTTACTTCTGCAGCAACGATTTTCTTGTCAGTGTCAGTGAAGCGGAAGCTATGTTCAAACTTGTAATCAGCATCAGGTTTGAAGAACATTGCACGTTCCCAACCATTGACCACACCAAATTCTGCATGTTGCATTTTTAACGTAGTGTAAATAGGCGTTGTTTTAGCTAAACGGCCAGCAGGGCGTGCTTCATGCGGCATGTGGAAGCGGAATTCGTTTTGGTAATCTTCAATGGATTTTAATGCTGTAAACTCTGTGTTGGCATGCGATGTAAATCGAGCCGGGTCAATACACCATGTGTCCCATTCTGATTCACCGTGTACGATAATTTCAGCAAGGATCTTACCGTGACCACCACCTTCACCCAAACCAGCGCGTAAGCCGATGATTGAGTATAAGTTATCAAAACCAGGGGTTTTACCAACGAGCGGGTTACCATCTGCAGAGTAAGTGATCGGGCCGTTTACGATACTGTGAATACCGGTTTCTGCTAAGCATGGCATACGTTCAAATACACGTTCCATGTTATCTAAACAACGGTCAAGGTCATCAGGACAAAGTGCATTCACGAAGTTAGGATCAATGCCATCCATACCCCATGTTTTACAACGTTGTTCATATATACCGACTAATAAACCATTTTTTTCTTGGCGGCTGTAGAAGTCATCAAGTGGATCACGTAATAGTGGGACACGCTTACCGAACGCTTCAATTTCTGGAATAGTTTCCGTTAAGAAGTACATGTGTTCCATTGAGATAACCGGATATTCAATACCCAGCATTTTGCCTAGCTCATTAACACGGTAACCACCGGCATTAACTAATTTGTCACAGCTCACTTCACCATTTTTAGTCTGCAGTACCCAAGTACCATCTTCTTTTTGGTGAATATCTTCTACTGGATTATGACGGAAAATTTCAGCACCTGCCTTACGTGCTTCACGCGCTAATGCCTGTGTTAATTGTGCCGGGTCGATATCGCCATCTAGCGGATCCCAAAGCCCACCAACTAATTCATGTGTTTCAATTAACGGGTGACGTTTAGCACATTCAGCAGGGTCTAATAGTTCAAAGTTAACCCCCATTCCTTTCGCTAATGAAATGAAGTGATTATAACCATCAAGGTGCTCTTGTGTTGAAGCAAGGCGAATACCACCTGAGGCGTGGTGATAGTTAATTGGATTCTCTGGGTCTGCTGCTAATTTCTTATAAAGCTGAATACTGTGGCTTTTTAAACCAACCATCGTTTGTGTTGCACCAAAGTTTGTTACTTGTGCCGCTGAATGCCACGTGGTCCCAGAAGTTAATTCATTACGTTCGATTAAGGCTACGTCAGTACATCCTTCCTGGGTTAGATGGTAAAGCGTACTACATCCCCCAATACCACCACCAATAACGATAACTTTGTAATGCGATTTCATAAACACTCTCCTAAAGTATGGGTATCAATTTTCTTAATTATGTTTGTAAGGTTCATGGCAAATATGATGATTCAGCTTAATTAAAATCAAAATGAATGCGCTTCCATTTTTAGTGTTTTGCAAGCTTGGTGCCGACTTTTTAAAATCATTAAAAAAATGTTTTTAATGCCTGATTTATATGACGTTAAGCTGATAAACCTGATTAAAAAATAAAATCCTAATTAATAAAAATATTTCTTCGCGCACAATTTTGGTGATGTTTCAATCAAAAAACGCGCCATAATTGACCACGATCAATTATGGTGCTAACTCTTTTTCATCTCTATATGAACCGTTCCATAAGGGGATATGATTAAAATGGAGGTTATTATTTTTGTGTTATAATCTATTTATGCTGTTGAAGCACAACAGAGTATTAGTTCAGGAAGAGTTAAGTTGTGGCTTATGAGGGTAAACGTAATCACTCATTGTTAATAAGTCATATTAAATCATTGAGGATAGTATGAAAGCGCATAACAATTTGTCGGCTGATCCGACCATGAAAGACGTTGCCATTGCGGCGGGTGTTGCGTCAGTTACCGTCTCACGGTATTTAAATGATCCCGCTGTTGTGAGTGACAGAACAAAGCAGAAAATAGATGCGGCGATCAAACAGTTAAATTATGTTCCACATGCCGCCGCTCGCACATTAGCTTCAAAGCGTTCGAGGATGATAGGAGCTGTCATCCCCTCTTTGGATAGTAGTTTATTTGGGCGAACCATTGAAGTGTTTCAAAATCAAATTTCGACGGCAGGGTATAATATGATGCTGGCGTCCAATAACTACAACATCGAAAAAGAGTATGAACATATTACGCAAATGGTCTCACATGGGATGGATGCGTTAATATTGGTTGGTCAATCTCGCGATAAACACATTTATGAGTTACTCCAAGCTAAGTCTATTCCCTATGTATTAACATGGGCTGTGGATGATAATTTTGAACATCCGTGTATTGGTTTCGATAATCAAGCCGCCGCTGGAGACATTACACGTTATCTATTACATCTTGGGCACACTAAATTCGCGATGATCTCTGGCTTCACTGAGAATAATGATCGTGCATTAAACCGTTTGATAGGGGTGAGAGCCGCGTTAGAAAAGCAAAATTTGAGCTTATCTGACGATAACTTATTACAATCTAAATTTGGTATCGAAGAAGGGCGCGAAGCATTCCGTTTATTGATGTCGCGAGCAAATAAACCGACAGCCATTATTTGTGGCTCTGAACCATTCGCTTATGGGGTCATTTTTGAAGCTAAAAATATGGGCATTAAAATACCAGAAGAAGTCTCGATTGTTGGTTTTGATGATATGGCTTTAGCTTCTAATATTACGCCTAGATTAACCACGATCAGAACGCCACAAGAACAGATGGGGATGCTTGCTGCTAAGTATTTAGTCTCGAGGTTGAATGGAGAAGACATTCCATTACCACAACCTTTAGCCACTGAGCTGGTGGTGAGAGAATCTTGTGCTCCGCCACCCAAATCTTAATGGTATTGCTGTGATAGGCAGTAAAACCATCGAGTAGAATCGTGAGCTCGATGGTGTGAAGAGCAAAGGTGCTATTGGCAAGCTAGTAGTGTGTTCTCAATTAAGGTGGCTACTGTCATTGGGCCAACTCCGCCGGGTACTGGCGTGATAAAACTTGCTTTCTGTGCTGCAATATCAAATTCCACATCGCCGACGAGTTTACCAGTCGGTAGGCGGTTAATACCTACATCGATCACGACTGCACCCGGTTTTATCCAATCTCCTGGAATAAAGCCCGGTTTGCCAACGGCCACCACTAAAATATCAGCTTGTTCTACAAAACCTTGTAAGTTTTGTGTGAAACGATGGCAAACTGTGGTGGTACAACCCGCAAGTAATAGCTCCATGTTCATTGGGCGGCCTACGATATTAGAAGCACCTACAATCACTGCGTGCTTACCTTTGAGTGGAATATTATAACGTTCAAATAAGGTCATGATTCCTTTAGGTGTGCAAGACCGTAGTGTTGGAATACGCTGACAAAGGCGACCTACATTGTAAGGGTGAAAACCATCAACATCTTTTTCCGGTTTAATGCGTTCAATTATTTTAGTGGTGTCGATGCCTTCTGGTAAAGGCAGTTGTACTAAAATACCATTGATCTGTGGATCGTCATTGAGCGTATCAACTAGCGATAACAGATCTGCTTCATTGGTGGTTTCTGGTAGATCAAATGATTTAGAGGTAAAGCCAACTTCCTCACAAGCTTTACGTTTACTGTTCACATAAACTTGAGAGGCTGGGTCTTGTCCAACTAACACAACAGCTAAGCCAGGAATCGATAAACCATTTTCAGCACGTGTTTTGACCAGTGCTGCGACTTCGGAACGAACGGTTTTGGAAATAAGTTTTCCATCAATATACTTTGCTGTCATATTTATCCCTTATTGTTGGTTTTATAATCAATTGAAATCAGTATATGTTTTTTTAAAAAAAAGATAATGCTATACATTTGCAATTCATTTTTACCTATATGTAACAATCAAGGGAGTTTTAGCGGTGGTATTTAGTCAGGGTAAAACCGAGAATGGCGGGGTTTGCACTAGTGTCAATAGCTTATTTTCTATTAAATCAGTAGGTTGTGATAATAGGGGGGTAAAAGTGTTTTTATGCTAGAATGTCGCGCTTATTATTAAGCATAAAAGTCTAAAAATAAAAAAACGAGAGTCATTTGTTACCATGTATTTATGGTACGGAATAACTAATTAAATATTAATTTAATACGGAGCTGGTGTTTCTATTCACTAATATGAGTAGTTAAATATCAGAAGTTATGAAATTTAAATCTAAAAAATACAGTATCGATTCTACTGATTACCAAGTAGGCCAAGATAATATCAATAAGTGGGGCTTTGATGTCCACAACACCGTTTTCACCGCTTCAGTCGCGTTATCAATTCTTTTTATCGTCACGTTATTAATGCTTGAGCCAGCAGATGCAAAGGCAGCCATTGATTCAATTAAAGGCGCTGTTTTATCTAATTTCGACTACCTATTTATGTGGGGCGCGAATATTTTACTGTTGCTAGCTATCGGGATTGCATTTTCTCCCTTAGGTAAAATTCGCTTAGGTGGTGATAAAGCAACAACCGACTATTCAACCACTTCTTGGATTGCCATGTTATTTGCTGCTGGTATGGGCATTGGCTTAATCTTTTGGGGGGTAGCAGAACCAACAGCGTTCTACACGGATTGGTACGGCACACCGTTAAATGCAGCACCTTTTACACCTGAAGGGCGTGAGTTAGCATTAGGCGCAACGGCGTTTCACTGGGGATTACATGCCTGGGCAATCTACGGTATGACAGCGTTATGCCTTGCTTACTTTGTGTATAACAAAGGCTTACCGTTATCGATGCGTTCTGTGTTTTACCCGATCTTAGGCGATAGAGTATGGGGGAAAATGGGGGATGTGATTGATGTATTGACCGTACTTGTGACTTTGTTTGGTCTAGCAACATCATTAGGCCTAGGTGGTTCACAAGCAGCAAGTGGTATCAGTCATGTATTTGGTTTTGAAAATAGCTTATATCTACAACAGTTTATTATTGTATTGATCATGGGCTTAGCGATTTTATCGGTAACGCGTGGGATGGATGGTGGTGTTAAGCTGTTAAGTAACATCAATATGATAATCGCATTTGTCTTCTTAGGGTTAATTGCGGTATTAAACTTCACTACGGTACTTGATTCAATAGCAACCGCCGTGGTGGGGTATGTGAAAAACATCGTGCCATTAAGCCAAGCGTCAGGTCGTGATGATACTTCATGGTTGCATGGTTGGACTGTGTTCTACTGGGCCTGGTGGGTAGCTTATGCTCCTTTCTTTGGTATGTTCGTAGCGCGCATCTCTAAAGGTCGTACAATCCGTGAATTCCTTGTTTGTGTCCTTGTGATCCCTACGTTAGTGACCACTTTATGGATGTCAGTATTTGGTGGTGTTGCCATTGATCAAATCATCGATAAAGTGGGTTTACTAGGCGCAGAGCAAGGTATTACTGACGTATCATTAAGCCTATTCTACATGTTAGATGCTTACCCGATTGGTGACATCCTATCTGTTATCGCAGTCGTGCTGATTGTTGTGTTTTTTGTGACAACCCTCGACTCTGGTTCTATCGTTATCGATAGCATGACAGCGGGTGGTAAGTTAGAAGTACCGATGAAACAAAAAATCGTTTGGGCCATTATTTCAGGTTTGATCGCAATGGTGATGTTATGGATTGGCGGTACGCAATCTATCCAAGCATTGCAATCGATTACTATCATTGCAGCACTTCCATTTACAGTGATTCTGCTGATTGGGTGTGTGAGCTTAATGAAAGGCATGTTAACTGAAGTTGAAAAAAAGTAATTAAATAACAAGTGTCGCTACTCATTTAAAGAGTAGCAAATACACTTTTTATTGAAACGCCCTTATAACGATTACAAGGGCGTTTTTTTATGGGAATTGCTGAGTGAGTGCAACCTGATTTTTGCTCATAATGAATAGCTTTTACTGCTGATTTGATAATACCTGTCGACACTTTGAGTCGTTTTACCCCAGTCTGATGATTGAACCTGTTGTTGGTGGTATTCAAAAGCCATCTGGTCGATGGACTCTTTATAAATATTAAACCGATTAACATTACCCTTATCTGAGTCACAATAAAAACTAAACAACCTGCCTTAGAGCGTTGCTCTATTTTTTTGTCTAGACAATTTAATTTACACTCTATTTATCCCATAACCAGCGTAAATATTTCTTTGCCTTTAGCGTCGGTATGCCCTATGAACCTAAATACTTCAAGCCTGTATCATTTAGCAATTGCACTTACCATGGCAACTGTGTCCCATCGTAGACAAAGAAAGATCCAGAATGTTTGCTTTGCAGGTTTTCAATCACATTCATCATACCTGTTATACTTTGCGCTGGCGTTATTTTACCATCGGCTCCGCCCATTGCTGTCTTTACCCAACCAGGGTGGATAACTGCCGCTTTTACGCCATCATCTGAGAGTTCGCAAGCAAGCGATTTGATGATTTGATTAAGCGCCGCTTTGGATGCGCGGTAACTATAGCGGCCACCAGAATTATTATCATCAATACTAGCGAGAATAGACGTAAGGCCAATAATAGTTTTCGCTTTACTCGCTAGAATGTTTGCTAATAGCGCTTGAGTGATTAGCATCGGGGAAACGGTATTGACGGTTAATACTTCTAGCCAGCCTTTTTGGTCCATACCTCCTAAGGCCTCACACTGAAATCCACCCACGCCAGCGTTATGAATAAGTACATCTATGGGTTGGTTTTTAAATACTGTTGTTAACTCAGAGATCTGCTCCTCATCCATCACATTCAGTTCATGGAGTTGAATATTGGAATGAAGTGTCGCTAACTGAGATAGCTCTGTTGCCTGCGTAAAATGACGAGTACAGGCAATGACATGGTGACCTTGTTGCGCATATTGCTTTACGAATTCAAGACCTAATCCACGATTTGCACCGGTAATAAAAATAGTTGCCATTATTATCTCTCTATTGAAGCATGAAAAAAACGCGAAAAAAGAAGCGATATTTTTATAAATATCGCTTCTAATGATAATGCGGTTAGACTCTATTAAGCATTAAGCATTAAGCATTAAGCATTAAGCAGTTCGTGTCACTGATGCCTTGTGTTGTGCTTTCTTGTCTAATGAACCACTAAAGCGTGTTAATACCAGAGCGAATAACACCACAATCGCACCAATCCAAGGAGTATTCATCAGTCCCGCTTCTTCGACGATTAAACCGCCTCCCCAAGCACCTAGCGCAATACCCACGTTAAATGCGGCAATGTTAAGGCCAGATGCAACATCAACAGCGTTAGGTGTATGTTTTTCCGCCAGTTTTACAACGTAAACTTGCAGGCCAGGGACATTACCGAAGGCAAATGCGCCCCAAACTAAAATAGTGGCTACCGCTGCAATAGGGTTAACCGCAGTGAAGTTAAACACCAGTAGCACCGCAGCGAGACCTGTAAAAATAACGCTTAGCGCTTTAATTGGACCCAATTTATCCGCCATTTTACCGCCCCAGATATTACCAATAGCAACCGACACACCATAAACCAACATGATCAGACCGATAGCGCTGGAATCAAAACCAGAAACCTGTTCCAGAATAGGTGCTAAGTAAGTAAATGCTATGAAGGAGCCACCGTAACCAATAGCTGTAATCGCGTATACCAATAATAAACGAGGTTCCGAGAGTACTTTCAATTGCGCTGAAATCTTAGTTGCTGCTGCCTGCTTTAAGTTATTTGGTACTAATAGCGCGCTGCCAATAAGTGCAATTAACCCGAGTAGTGCTACGACTAAAAAGGTTGACTGCCAGCCGAATGTTTGGCCAATATAGGTTCCCAGCGGAACGCCCGTCACCAATGCGACTGTTAAACCCGTAAACATGATCGCAATCGCACTCGCGGCTTTTTCTTTTGAAACTAAACCTGTCGCAATAGTCGTGCCTATTGAAAAGAACACACCATGCGCCAACCCTGTTAGGATACGAGCAGTAATCAAGGTTTCATATCCAGGAGCTTGCCATGCCAATAAGTTGCCTGCGACAAACAGTGCCATCACTGAAAGCAATACATGCTTACGGTTCCAGCTGCCAGTCAGCGCAGTTAAAACAGGTGCACCGATAGCAACACCCATTGCATAAAGGCTGACCAGCAGTCCAGCTGAAGGTAATGAAACATTTAAATCTTGTGCCATGGTAGGGATTAACCCCACAATGACAAATTCGGTTGTACCGATCGCAAAGGCGCTGAGCGTCAATGCAAATAATGCTAAAGGCATATTTTTTCCCTCTTTTTGTATTTTGATATTGGAACACAATTTGTGTTTTCGTTTGATGGGCGCATTATTATTGATTTTTAAGTAGTTAAAAATCGTGTTATTAACAAATTACTTTTGTTAATATTGCAAATATAGTTATTGATAATGAAAGGTGAATGGCATGCTGACACGTTCTGATGATTTAGCAATCTTACTCACAGTGATCGACAGTGGTGGTTTTTCTGCTGCTGCTGACAGCTTAGATATTCAGGTCGCTAGAGTGTCTCGCGCGGTGAGCAAAGTCGAAAAACAATTGGGTGTCACTATTTTAAACCGCACCACAAGGCGGATAGAACTGACCGATGAAGGACGGCAATTTGTTGACTCAGTACGTGTCGGGTTGTTACAGATTCAGCAGGCAGAAGAAGAACTTGTCTCTCGCGGAGAGCTGCCCGCGGGCAGGTTACGGATCGACGCGGCAAGTCCTTTTGTATTCCATCAGCTGGTGCCACTGATTCACTCTTTTAAACAAGCCTTTCCAGATATTGAATTAGAGATCACTTCCAATGAAGGTTTTGTAGATCTATTGGAAAAAAGAACCGATTTGGCGATCCGTATCGGTAAATTAAACGACTCTACGTTACATGCGCGGCCGTTAGGGAAAAGTTTATTATATATAGTGGCATCACCAGAGTATCTGGCTAAAAGAGGCGTGCCTAAACAAGTCAGTGATTTATCGAGTCATGAACTGCTTGGTTTTGCCGGCGCAAAAGTATTAAACCGCTGGCCATTACCCGGAAGTGATTATATTGAGCCAACATTGACCGCTAGTAATGGTGAAACTGTGCGGCAACTGGCCCTTGCAGGCAATGGCATTGCCTGCTTATCGGGTTTTATGGTCAATAAAGATATCGCGGCTGGCAGGTTGGTGCCGTTATTAGAGCAAGGAAAACTGCTTAATACCGATCGCGAACAGATTAATGCGGTCTTTTATAAGTCTTCTTCCGTTGCTAAACGGATATCCGCATTTATTGATTTTATTCAGCCAAGGCTGTCTTTGTAATCTGCCATATAAAAGTATTTGATTTTTGCAGATATTACAAAATTTATTTGTCATTGATGCACTGTTATTTACTCAGAGCGCACCTACAATTGGGCTTTTAAGGTCATCTAATATGACCGTCAATTCACCTATGGTAGGCATATATCACTATGAAAAACAAACATATATCGGCTTGGTCCTATAACACTTCTCTCCATTCAGTTGAGCAATCAAGTGTCAGTCACTGTGAGATTAATGCAAACGAGATTTTGCTGGAAAATGAAATCGCAGGCATCAATCCAGTTGATTGGAAATTCATTCATTCAAATCCGCTTAACTGGGAAGACGGGCACACGCCGGGAGTCGATGGGGTTGGTAGAGTTGTAAAAGTCGGCAAAGACGTGAGTGATACTTTACTTGGCCAGAGAGTCGCCTTTCATCAATCATTAAAAAAGCAGGGCAGTTTTGCTCGTTTTAGCGTTTTAAATGCTGGGCGAGTGATGAAGGTACCGGAAAGCATGTCTTCTGCTTTGGCGGGGGCATTACCTTGTCCTATGCTGACAGCCTGGCAAGCTTTTAGTAAAATACCGGTTAAGGCAGGGCGCAGTGTCCTGATCGTTGGGGTTGGTGCAGTCAGCAAAATTATCATTCAGTTATTATCGAAAGCCGGTTTTAATGTTGATGTTCTTTCCAAAAGCCTCTCAGTTGAGATGTCGAAAGCGCTGGGAGTTATCAATCTATTGAGAGCACCTGAAGAAATAACCCTTAACTATCATGCCATATTTGATGCTGTCGGTCAGGATAGTGCGAGTCGCTTCGTTAAGCATTTAAAAGCAAATGGTCATATCGTTGCTATTCAAGATCGTATCGATAAGCCGCTTGATCCTCCTTTTACACGAAGCATCTCTTATCATGAGATTGCATTGGGGGCATTACATGATTACGGAGACAGTGAAGACTGGACTGAACTGATGAAAGCTGGTGAACAGCTGATGGAACTCATTAGCTCAAATCAACTGATAATCGATGAACCTGTGGTTTTCTCCTTTGATCAACTACCACAAGCACTGGAGCACAGTGAAAAAACAAAACGCAAGACAGTGGTCAAAATTGATTAAGAACCGCTGCCTTTTTTATCATGGCGATGACTGACAATGCCACCTCTTGTTAATGGCGGCATTGTCAATTGCTATTGCTGGAAATGAGGCAGTACATCACGGGCAATTTGTTTTAGTGAGTCTTCAATAGGTTGTGTATTTCTTCGAAAGTGCAAGCCGATATGATTAACGCCTGCTTGTTTCATCCGTTGTAATTCAGCTACCAATCCCTTTACTCCGGTCTGTACGCCGAAATGATGGCGAACGATTGGCGCATCTGGATCATCGACTAAATCAAGATGAATAAAGCTTACGTAAGGTTTGCTGCCTGCGACAGAGCGCCAAAGATTAACGCGATGTTGGTGATCTTCAGCGGTGCCTGGATAAGCCAGCCATCCATCCATATGTTCGCCAACCCAGTCAGGAGTCTGCTGCGCCAAACCTGCCACATATATTGGAATATTCTTGAATTCAGGGAGAAGATGTTGTCCTTCATTCAGTTTGCTATCTTCTTTATCTTTTAGGATATCTAGGCTGTCTCGAAATAATTTTGAACGGCTATCGAAATCAACATTAAACAGCGGATACTCAATCGGTCTGTCGCCACTGGCAACGCCTAAAATCAATCGGTTATTACTCAGCTCGTTAATAGTGGCGGCCGCCTTTTTGACAATCCAGGGCTGCCTCAAGGGAAGAACGATTGCCGCCGTGCCCAGCAAAATATTGTTTGTACAAGCTGACAAATACCCCAAATAAGAGAATGATTCATAAATTTGAGCGGCATCTCCAAAGTCAGGATCATAGAGCGGCACGTCTCGCACCCATGCGACTTTGAAGCCTAACTGATCAGCAAGCATGATTCGTTCTTTATGTTTGCTCATATCCGGTACGCCAAAGGGTTTGTGTTGGCGTAAACGTTTTGCTTGGCCTTCTCGTGTCCAATCGTTGTCTAGAGGAAGTTCAACTCCAATGGTAAAGGTCTTGCTTAAATCTTTGTGCATAGTGAATCCTAATGTTTCAGCAGTGGCTGTATTGTTAATACTGTGCTGCGGATGCTATGAGATTTAAAAAGCAGGAAAAAGCGTCAAAACGACAAAACTGTTTTGTACAAAATAGCTGAAGCAGTTAGAGAAAGTCTAAATTTTTGGTTCGCACCTCTTTTTTTATAAAATCAAGAAATGAACTGATTCTTCTTGAGGTGCTAGCGTTTTTGTAATAAACCGCATGAATCGGTTGTGTAATAGCGTGCACATGATCGCTCATCACCTCAATAAGACGACCTTGTTTTCTGTCGGAGTAAGTCATGAAATCAGATAAACAAGCGATTCCTGCTCCATGAAGCGCTAGAGAACGGATGGTTTCTCCATTGTCTGACCTGATACTGCCCATTATTCGAAGTAGCTTATTTTTTGCATCCATAATAGGCCACTCCTTAAGGGAGTTGTGATTATTAAAACCCAGCAATTTGTGGGTAAGTAATTGTTCAATTGAAGTAGGAGTGCCATTCTCAGCAAGGTACATCGGACTAGCTATAATTCTTAACCTACTGCGACCGATAAAAGTAGCACGTAATGTCGAACTTTGCAGTTCGCCAATGCGAAATGCGATGTCAGTTTTTGTTTCCAAAAGATCAATATTGTCTTCACTTGAATTGAGAATAATTTCAACATCGGGATACTGTTTTTGATATTTAGCAATATGTGGAGTAAGCACGTGCAGTAAGAATGGTGTCGCAGCGTTAATTCTCAGTAAACCAGAGGGTTTGTACTTTTGACATTGCAATTGCTCTTCAGCGTTTTCTACTGCTTCGAGTATGTGCCTAACTTTGGCGAGGTAAATCACCCCCTCATTGGTCACATCAAGTTTTCGAGTGGTACGGTTAATAAGGGTGGTTTCCAGTTTTGATTCCAGCCTTGAAATAGAGCGGCTCACTGCGGAGACTGTGAGCGATAACAATTTTGCTGCCGCACTTATTGAGCCGCTATCGATCACAGACATGAAGGTTTTCATCTCATCAAGTGTTGCTTTCATTGTTGATTATTACTCAAAATATAATTGATTTTTGTTAACTTTACGGAAAAAAGAACGGAGCGTAAAGTTGTCTCATCGTTTATATGATAAATAAAAACAGCTAGGAGATAATATGAAAGTACCCTCATTTGGTGTCGGCACATTCCGTTTAGAAGGTGAAGTGGTAAAAGACTCGGTCAGAAATGCATTAGAAGTCGGCTACCGAGTTATTGATACTGCACAAATATATGCTAACGAGGCTGAGATTGGAGAAGTGATCAGTCAAGCTGAGGTATCTCGAGATGAATTATTCATTACCACCAAGGTCTGGGTTGAGAATATAAACGCGGAGCGGCTCATTCCAAGCTTAAAAGAGAGCTTGAAAAAGCTGAATACTGATTATGTTGATTTGGCCCTGATCCATTGGCCCGGTAGCGACACTAACCTCAAAGAATACATGTCCGCACTGCTGGAAGCCAAAACATTAGGGCTAGCCAAAGCGATAGGTGTGTCTAACTTTAATATCGATTTGCTACAACAAGCTATGGACGTTGTCGGTAAAGAAAAGATTGCGACTAATCAAATCGAATTAAGCCCATATCTTCAGAACCGTAAACTTGTTGCATTTATGCAGGCTAACGACATTCAGGTGACCTCGTATATGACTCTAGCTTACGGTAAGGTGCTCAAAGATCCAGTCATTTCAGAAATTGCGAATGACTATAATGCCACGCCCGCACAAGTTACCCTAGCATGGGCGTTATCTAAAGGTTATGCAGTGATCCCTTCTTCGACCAAGCGAGATAATCTGGCGAGTAACCTAAAAGCATTGCAATTAGTGCTAAGCGATGCAGATATCGCTAAAATTGATCAGATGGAAAGAAACGGCAGAGAAGTGGATCCTGATGGGCTTGCACCTAAGTGGGATGATTAATACCAAATGTATCAAATAAGTGATCAGCTTTGCTGGTTAAAATCAACTTTATCTGCGTGATGATTTTTGAAAGTAGAACAATTACTTACTGCAACTCATACCTTGCTAGTGTTAATTTTTCCTATGCAATGCAAGAGCGCATCACTAATGCAATTGGTGTAACTGTACTGAGTATATAAAAACTACTTTTAGGTCATATCTATTGAGTTGAATACTAAAAATATCGGCTTTAAACGAGCATAGTACTGCTCGTTTTTCCGTTGTAGATCTCGGTTATTTCTTTGACGGGCAAGTAAGCAGCTAAACTACTTCTGGCATGAAGGTTATACTATTTCAAGTAAAGGGAAGATTATCAGATTTTACCTTTACACCTCACTCCAAGTGATTTGTGTAATTACATTTTTATGCGCATTAAAGTGTTTTTATGTCTTTGAAGGCTGTCTATTTAACTGTGTTTTTAATCCTTTAGTTTATTAATTATGTGTCTAGCTATTATTGCAAGATGGGCTTTTGCTCATTGCTCCTCCCTTATTAATGATTGTGTTGGTCATCTTTTGATAGCTTTAAACAGTTGTTAAATGGCATTTTTAAGTAATGATTTTCTGTTATAATTCTTCTTTTGAAATGCCAGTTGAAGGTTAGTCGCAATCACATTTTTAATGTGGACGGGTTAGTACTCTGATTTGGCTTATTGATCGTCTTTCATTTTAATCTTGGTGTTTTATGCAAAATTTCCCTTCAAACCGTTTCTCTATTGCTCCGATGCTTGATTGGACTGATCAATACTGCCGTTACTTCCATCGTTTAATGAGTAAAAATACACTGCTTTACACTGAAATGGTGACCACCGGTGCGATCCTTTACGGTAAGGGCGATTACTTACAAAGAGATGCGGCGGAGCATCCAGTGGCATTACAATTAGGTGGATCTGCACCTTTAGATTTAGCGCAAGCTGCTAAAGCAGGGGCTGAGCGCGGGTTTGATGAAATTAATTTAAACGTGGGTTGCCCTTCTGATCGTGTGCAAAACGGTCGTTTTGGTGCTTGTTTAATGGCCGAAGGCGCATTGGTTGGTGATGCGGTTAAAGCGATGCGTGATGCTTGTGATTTACCGGTGACAGTGAAAACTCGTATTGGTATTGATGATTTAGATTCTTACGAATTTTTATGTGATTTTGTAGAAAATGTCAAAGCGCAAGGGTGTGATACGTTTATTGTGCATGCGCGTAAAGCGTGGTTAAGCGGTTTAAGTCCAAAACAAAATCGAGACATTCCACCGTTAGATTATGAACGAGTTTATCAGTTAAAGCGTGATTTTCCTGAGCTAACTATTGCAATCAATGGTGGAATTAAAACCTTAGAAGACTGTCAAACTCACCTGCAACACCTTGATGGTGTGATGTTAGGGCGTGAGGTTTATGCTAACCCTTATATTTTAAGTACGGTTGATCAGCAACTATTTGGTTGTGATAAAGTACCGTTAACTCGTTTTGAGGTATTAGAAAAAATGTATCCCTACATTGAAGGGCAGTTAGCACAAGGTGTACATTTGAATCGTATTGCTCGTCATATGTTGGGGTTATTTCAAGGCTTACCGGGTGCACGCGCATGGCGACGTCATTTAAGTGAAAATGGGCATATCCCTGGTTCTGGTATTGAAGTGATGCAAAAAGCAGCATCATTTGTTCACGAAGAGTAAGGAAGTGAGATGAAGAAGCATTTATTATTTCTGCTAGTAGCGGTGCAATTAGTTTTAGCGGGGTGTACTAGTACACCTGTCGTTAAAGAGGAGCCGATTATCGAACCTGAGCCGCTAACCTTAGTAAGTAGTGGCAAACCGAGCAAAGTGCTTCCCTCTTTTACAACCTACAGTTGGAATGATGATTACAACTTTGTCTTAGCCAAAGAAGAAGCTACTATGTTGGTGTTAACACCTTATATACGTCAGCAAGTTGCTAAGTATATGAGTAGCAAAGGTTACAAGTTGGTTAGCAATCCTGATCAAGCTGAAATGGTGATTGGTTTTTTATTTGCGGCCGATGATGTGATTGCTAATAACCAAGTAGAGCAACGTTTTGGTTTAATTCCTGGAACCGTTCGTGAGAAAGGCGCTGACCCGCGTTATAAAAAAGGCTCATTAATATTAAGTGCTATGGATAATAGAACGACAAAAATCTATTGGCGTTCTGCTGTGAGGGGTTTTTCTGATTTAGAGAGAGATAAAGTCACTACAAACGGCAGTAAAATGCAGTATATTTTAAGTATGTTATTAGGTGATTTCCCTGAAGCAGGGCGTTAATTAACACTACTTAATTTTGCTATAAAAAACACACCTAGGTGTGTTTTTTTGTTTTTGATATGAAATTATACCAATTATATTAAATAGCTTTAACTGCTATCTCATCATTTACTTGGTAATCACTGTTCACTAAAAAGGCTTGAGTTGCTAGTTGTGCTGATTCGGCAACTTCTGTTAACGCGTATTCAACCTGTGTTACGCCTTCTGTTTTTAGTTGTTTTTCAACTTGTCTTAATAGGTTTTTACCTACACCGCGACGGCGTGTTAAGTCTCTGATTTGTAATTGGGATAGAGTGGCCGTTGTGTCTGATATTTGTACTTTAACTGCACCAATATGACGCTCATTAAACATAGTCATAAATAAGCGAGATCCTGAGTCATTTAATTGCTCAGTGATTGCTTCTGTGGTTAATGAGGTGGCAGGCAGATAGTCGCCGTAAATTTTTTGTAAATCGATGACAAGTTGTGTTGATAAGGTATCAGCAATAAAAACGGATAATCGCATACAGTGCTCGCTATTATATTTATTGTATTTTGAGAGGGCTTACTTCGGAGTAAAGCAAGTGTTGATGATCATATTGTACTTTTTTCTGGTCTAACATCATACGCTGTTTTTCAGGTATCAGTTGGCTGAGTTTAACCAGTTGAAAGTCTCTATTCGGTGCACCTAAACGTTGTGATAAGTAGCTTAGAGTTTCTGGATAAGGGTGACCAATTAAGATGGTATAAGGTGTTGTTAAGCTATGTTTAACGGCTTGATCAAACTGTTTATCCATGGCTTCTGCGGTGCGCACGTTATCTAAAAAGATGTGTCTTCTTAATGCAGGTAAACCCGCAGCAATAGCTGTTTTAGCAGCAACACTTTTAGCACTAGTTAAGCTATCAACAAAGAATAATCCCTGTTGTGATAATAATTCCATGGTCCACTGCATCGGCGTTGCTTCTTCTGTTAGCTTGCTGCCCATGTGATTATTCACCCCAATCGCATAGGGAATATCATTTAATGCATCAATTAAGGTGTGTTGAAAGCCATGTTTAGTCATCTGCTCCATCAATGCACCTTTGCCTAACAGGTGGTTGTGGCTATGCGCTTGCATTGGAATATGTAGCAGTACTTCTCGATTTTGTTGATGTGCTAACTTAGCAATCTTAGTGGAATAAGGGGTAAAAGGGAGAATCGCAAAGGTGATTGCACTCGGTAGTTTCAAGAAGGCTTGATTATGACGATTATAACCAATGTCATCGATGATGATCGCAATTTTACCAATGTTATTAGCGAAAGAGTTTGTTGAGCAGGTCATTAATCCGATACACAACAATAACTTACTCAGTTTTTTTAGTTGGATTAGCACGTGATCATCTTCTCGATAACCAACGTAACGGGTCTTCCGCGGTGCCTTTATGGCTTAATTCAAAGTACAAAGTATTTCTCTCTTGGCCACCACTGTGGCCTGCTAATGCAATGGCATCACCCTCTAAGACGACGTCACCTGCTTTATATAAAAGCGTTTGGTTGTAGCCGTATAAAGTAATGTAATTATCACTATGGTCAAGTGCGATCACCATGCCGTAACCTTTAAAGTAACCGGCGAATAATACACGACCTGTTGCCACCGCGCGTACTTTTTCACCCTCATTGGTAGCGATTGCAATGCCTTTCCATTTTACTTGGCTGCTGCGTGCGCTACCAAAGCGATGCAGTACTTTACCTTCAATTGGCCATTTTAATTTGCCTTTTAAGTTGGCTAATTTTGAGTTGGTTTTTTGTTGTTTGTTTGCCGCGGCCTTGGCTTTTGCGTTGGCTGCTGCTTGTGCCTTGGCTTTTGCTATATTCTTATTTTTAAGGGCTTGTGCAGCGGCTAATTTAGCTGCCGCTTCTTGTTGTCTTTTACGTTCTTCAGCGGCTTTTTTAATACGCGCACGGAGTGCTTTTTCTGAATTATTGAGCTTTGCTATTTTGTTAGCTTGATAATTAATGTCTTTTCTTAATGCTTGTAAGGCTTTGTCTCGCTTACTTTTTTCTGCCGTTAAGTTCGCTTGTCTTTGTTTTTGTTGCTCGTAAAGCGTTTCTAATGAGGCTAATGTCTTGGTTTGAGACTCTTGGTTTTTAAGGAGTTTTTGCTCTGTTTCATGCAGTGATTCAATACTTTCCAAGCGAGCGTCATTTAAGTACTTGTAGTAGCTTCTAGCACGGACGACTTTACTTAAATCTTCTTGATTCAAAATCAATTTTACCAAGTCATTTTCACCTGTCATATAAGCACTGACTAGTTGCTGTTGTAATAATGACTGTTGAATGGATTTTTCTTCGTTGAGCTGTTTGGTTTCTTTTTGTAAGTTCACCAATACAGTGCGTTGTTGCTCGATGTCTGTTTTAGTTTGGTTTGCGGTTAAGGCGATGCTAGCAACGGCTTTTTCACTTTTTTCTAGTTCATTTTCTAACTGCTTTTGTTGCTTTTCTTGCTGCGCTTTAGTTTGTTTATTTTCTTTAATTTGGCGTTGAATGGTATTTAAGTTAGCGGCGGTAACCGTCTGGCTAAATAGGACAGTGATAAAAAGAGCGATGAAAGTTAGGTAACTTAGTTTTCTGCCGTTAGATAAGTTAAACATCACTGTAATTTATGGCCTTATAGGGTGAATAGGGAGTTTCTTAAAAATATCAATTATGAATACGACTTACAAATGTTAATAAAGTTAGATAAAAATATTTAAGATGGCCGCTTATTGTATGCGAATCTAAATCAATGTGTAGGGGGTAGATGAAATTAAATGTCGTTATGCTGAGAAAGGTAAACTAGATACCCTGCCCCAAGGCAGAGTATCCAATAACCAAGGTTACTTAACAGTAATGATTGGTTGACCTGTCATCTCTGCAGGAATTTCCATTCCCATTAGCGATAACATAGTTGGTGCGATATCACATAGACGTCCGCCTTCAGCGATAGTCGCTTCACGGCCCATGTAGATAAATGGCACTGGTAAGTTAGTATGAGCAGTGTGGATGCCGCCTGTATCAGGGTCAACCATTTGCTCTGCATTACCGTGGTCAGCTGTGATTAGACATTCACCGCCTACTTCTTGTAGTGCGCTTACTACTTCACCAATACAGCTATCAACTGCTTCACATGCTTTAACTGCTGCTTCAAATACACCAGTGTGACCTACCATGTCGCCATTCGGGTAGTTACAAATGATGACATCGTATTCATTACTCTTAATTGCACCAACTAGTTTTTCAGTTAGTTCAGCTGAGCTCATTTCTGGTTGTAGATCATAAGTTGCTACAGCAGGAGAGCTGATTAGTGAACGTTTTTCACCTTCAAACTCATCTTCAACACCGCCGTTAAAGAAGAAAGTCACGTGTGCGTATTTTTCTGTTTCAGAGATACGCAGTTGTGTTTTATCTTTCTTCGCTAACCATTCACCAAGTGTATTTGTTAGTGATTCACTTGGGTAAGCGGCTGGCGCTTTGATATCTGCAGCGTATTCAGTCAATGTTGCAAAGTGGATGTTTGGCACAACTGCGCGCTCAAAACCACTGAAGTTTTCATCTGTGAATGTGTAAGTTAGCTCACGTGCACGGTCAGCACGGAAGTTTAAGAATAATACTGCATCACCTTCGTTCATTGGTGCTGCTTCACCGATCACAGTCGCTTTTACGAACTCATCGTTTTCATCACGTGCGTAAGCTGCTTCAAGACCAGCTAGTGCGCTATCTGCTGTGTATGCACCTTTTGCTGCTGTTAATACGTTGTAGGCTTCTTCTACACGATCCCAACGATTGTCACGGTCCATTGCAAAGTAACGACCTACTAAAGAAACCGTACGGCCTACACCTAGCTCTTTGTATTTTTCTTCGTATTTAGTCAGTGTATCTTCTGCACTGCGTGGTGGCGTATCACGTCCATCTAAAAATGCGTGTACATAAATTTTAGTTGCACCACGTTTAGCGGCTAGTTCGATTGCTGCTAGGATATGCGCATCGTGTGAGTGAACACCACCTGCAGAAGCTAGGCCCATGATGTGTACTGCTTTGTCAGCTGCTACTGCTTTATCAACTGCTGCTGCAAATACTGGATTTTCGAAGAAATCACCATCTTGGATTGCTTTGGTTACTTTAGTTAAGTTTTGGTAAACAGTACGACCTGCACCGATGTTAGTATGGCCAACTTCAGAGTTACCCATTTGACCTTCTGGTAAACCTACATCCATACCTGAAGCAGAAATCAGACCATTTGCGTAGTCTTTACATAGTTGGTCTAGTACAGGTGTTTTAGCATTAGATACTGCGTTATCAGGTGTGTCTGGGCGATTTCCCCAGCCATCTAGAATTAATAAAACTAGTGGTTTTTTAGTCATTGTCATTTTAAACCTCTTTTAATGTCCTGGCATAATGTCCAAATTATCTCCACTTTGATTTTACAACATTTGTGCGTCTTGTCACTGAAAAAGCCCGACGTGAGATCAAAGCAAGTCAAAATAACCGTAAAAAAGTCGTTTTCATTTATTATTCTAAATCTCAAGGCTGATATTCTGTTTTTCACAGGGTATACTCAGATGCGAATTTATCCACAGAGAAGAAGAAACAACTTATGCAAGAGTATATTGATTTTATTAGTAATAACCCTATGTTATCTGCAGCATGGGTAGTTATTGCCGTTATGTTAATTCATAGCGTAGTCAAAAATAAATTAAGTAAAATTAACAATGTTAATCCACAACAAGCTACTTTATTAATTAATAAGCAAGACGCAATCGTTGTAGATGTGCGTAATGCAGACGAGTTTAAGAAAGGGCATATTGTGAATGCTAAAAACATTACCGTGTCACAAATTAATGAAGGAAAGTTTGCTGCTATTGAAAATCACAAACAGAGCCCCATTATAGTGGTATGTGCAACGGGAACACGTTCTTCTGGTGCCGGTGACAAACTAGCTAAAGCTGGTTTTGAGCAAGTAAATAACCTATTTTCAGGAATGAGTGGCTGGACAGCTGCAAATTTACCAACAACTAAAAGGTAACAGAAATTATGGCTACTATTACAATGTACACAACGCCTTATTGCCCATACTGCCAACGTGCAAAGCAATTATTGGATAGTAAACAGGCTGAATATCAAGAGATTGATGTGTCGGATCGTTCACTACGTCCGGAAATGACGAAAATCACTGGTGGGACGACTGTGCCACAAATCATTATTGATGGTGATCCTATCGGTGGTTGTGATGAATTATACGCATTAGAACGTGCTGAAAAGTTAGATGCACTATTAGCTTAAACAATAACAACATAATTTAATTAAAGATTAAGGGAAGATCATGCCAGAACAAGAAGACAAGCAAGTAGAATTCAATATCCAACGTGTTTACGTAAAAGACATCTCATTCGAATGCCCAAATTCACCAGAAATTTTCAAAAAAGAGTGGGCTCCAGAAGTTAAAATGGATATCGATACACAAGCTCAGAAATTAGAAGAGGGTGTATACGAAGTAACGTTATCATTAACTGCAACTGCAAAAGTTGAAGAAGATGTAGCGTTCTTATGTGAAGTACAACAAGCAGGTATCTTCTCTGTATCTGACCTTGAAGGTGCTCAATTAGCACATTGTCTAAATGCATTTTGCCCAAATATCTTATTCCCATATGCGCGTGAAGCGGTATCAAGTATGGTAACGCGTGGTACTTTCCCACAGTTAAACTTAGCGCCGGTTAACTTTGATGCTTTGTTTCAACAAGCAATGGCAAGTAAGCAAGCAGAAGCTGAAAAACTAAACTCTTAATATACACTGCTGACATATTCTAGGTAGGTAATGAATGGCTGAGAAAGCGACTATTTCGGTATTAGGTGCAGGATCTTACGGTACTGCACTGGCGTTATCACTGGCTCGTAATGGGCATGACACTTTAATTTGGGGTCACAACAGTGAACATATTGAACGTTTACAGTCAGATCGTGAAAACAAGGTGTTTTTGCCTAAGGTTACCTTCCCTAGTAAGCTTCACCCTGAAGGTGATTTAGCCAAATGTATTGCTGCGACAGATACTATTTTATTAGTGGTGCCTAGCCATGTATTTGGCTCGGTATTGTCACAGGTTAAACCTTTTCTTCGACCTGAACATCGTATCGCTTGGGCCACCAAGGGATTAGAAGCGGAAACAGGGCGTTTATTACAAGAAGTTGCTCGTGATATTGTCGGTGATGATTATCCACTGGCTGTTATTTCAGGGCCTACTTTTGCGATGGAAGTAGCGAAAGGCTTACCTACCGCTATTGCTGTTGCTGGATCTGACCGTGACTTTACACAAGATATTGCTGATCTATTTCATAATAACAAAAACTTTAGAACTTATGTTTCTGCAGATTTTGTTGCTGTGCAACTGGGTGGCGCAGTTAAGAATGTGATTGCGATTGGTGCCGGCTTAGCTGATGGTTTAGGGTTTGGTGCTAATGCACGTACAGCCTTAATTACTCGTGGTTTAGCCGAGTTAACTCGCTTAGGTGTGGCGTTAGGTGCTTCTGAGTCTTCTTTTATGGGAATGGCCGGATTAGGTGATCTCGTCCTTACTTGTACCGATAATCAATCACGTAATCGTCGTTTTGGTTTAGCCTTAGGCAAAGGCAAAGGGATCGATCAAGCGCAGGTTGAGATCGGTCAGGTTGTTGAAGGTTATCGTAATACCGAAGAAGTGTATAACTTGGCAAAACGTGTTGGTATAGAGATGCCAATTTGTGAGCAAATCTATTACGTTTTATATCAAGGTAAAGCGGTGAATGTGGCTGCGATGGACTTATTATCTCGTACTAAACGAGGTGAGTAGTTTTAAGCTAATTTGAACTAGTTGTTTAGCAGACACAAAAAAGGCCTCAATTGAGGCCTTTTTTATTACTTTACTAACTAGCTTAATAAACGAGCTAAGAAAGCTTAGATTAAGCTTCTTGTAAGATGTTAAGCATGCGACGAAGTGGCTCAGCAGCACCCCATAGTAGTTGGTCGCCAACAGTGAATGCACTGATGTATTCAGGACCCATTGCGAGTTTACGGATACGACCTACAGGAATGCTTAATGTCCCTGTTACTTTAGCTGGAGATAGCTCAGAAACCGTTGCTTCACGCTCGTTAGGTACCACTTTAACCCACTCGTTGTGTGAACCTAAGATTTTTTCAATCTCTTCTACTGATACATCTTTTTTCAGTTTGATAGTCATTGCTTGGCTGTGACAACGCATCGCACCGATACGTACACATAAACCATCGATAGGTGTTTGCTTGTCGCTAGTGCCTAGAATTTTGTTGGCTTCAACTTGTGCTTTCCACTCTTCTTTAGATTGACCAGAAGGCATAGGCACGTCAATCCATGGGATTAAGCTACCAGCTAGCGGCGCACCAAACTGTTCTGTTGGTAATGCATCACTACGGATGAAGTCTGCCACTTGTTGGTCAATTTCTAAAATAGCAGATGCTGGATCAGCTAGTTTGTCTGCAACAGATGCTTCAATTGCACCCATTTGGCTAATTAGTTCACGCATATTACGTGCACCAGCACCTGAGGCTGCTTGGTAAGTTTGTGGAGCAACCCAATCAATTAGGTCAGCTTCAAATAAACCACCTAATGCTAATAGCATTAAAGAAACTGTACAGTTACCACCAACGTAAGTTTTAATACCGTCAGTTAAACCTTGTTGAATGACATCTTTGTTAACTGGGTCTAATACGATGATGCTGTCATCTTTCATACGTAATGAAGATGCTGCGTCGATCCAGTAACCATCCCAACCGCTGTCACGTAGTGCAGGGTAAACAGAGTTAGTGTAATCCCCACCTTGACAGGTAATAATAATATCCATTTCAGATAACGCTTCAATTGAAGACGCATCTTTTAATGTGTCGGTTGGTTTACCAATTTCAGGAGATGCTAGACCAACTTGTGAGGTGGTGAAAAATACTGGCTCAATCGTTGCAAAATCATTTTCTTCACGCATTCTTTGCATAAGAACAGATCCAACCATACCGCGCCAACCAACTAAACCCACTTTTTTCATGGTCTATATTTCCTTAAATTTAATAGTTTAAAAGAGAACGATTAATCATTAACCGAGTACAGAATCTATCATTAGAGGCATTAGCAAGGCTAGTGATTTGATGGTTTGTAGGGAAAAAAAGCGAGAAAGTTACCTTGATTGCTTAATTTTTATTAAACCATCAAGGTAAGTCATTGTTACTTGGAAATCGTCGTTTTAGCGGGAGAGGCTAAAAGGACAAGACTTAATCGTAAATTGTTGGGATTGGTTGACGTTTATGCTGTGTACGAAGGTAAATCGCAATCAATTTCTCTTCGATTTCAGGGGCAACGTCTTTGCCTTCTAAGAAATCATCAATTTGATCGTAAGTCATCCCTAACGCCACTTCATCTTCAAGTTGTGGTTGGTTTTCTTCAAGGTCAGCGGTTGGTGCTTTTTCCACTAATAAACTGGGTGCACCTAAGTGTCTTGCTAAAGCACGAACTTGACGTTTACTTAAACCAAATAGCGGTGCTAAATCACAAGCCCCATCACCGTGTTTGGTGTAGAAACCGGTAATGTTCTCTGCGCTATGGTCAGTCCCAACCACTAAACCATTGGTTAAACCTGCAATTTCATATTGTGCAATCATACGCATACGCGCTTTTACATTGCCTTTCACAAAGTCGAAATTTGCATTGTCAGTGAGTTTTACTTGGCTGTTCTGTAGTGCCGCGACTGTTGTTTCATGAATGCCGTCAGCACCAGATTGAACATTGACTGTGACACAACTAGTTGGTTGAATAAAGCTCACAGCAAGCTGCGCTTCATCTTCATCTTTTTGGACTGCGTAAGGTAAACGCACGGCAACAAACTGATAGTCACTGGTGTTTTCTTCTTGGTTTAGCTGGTCTACAGAAAGCTGGCATAAGCGACCTGCAGTGCTTGAATCAACACCACCACTGATACCTAATACCAGCGTTTTACAATAGGCTTTTTTTAAGGTGTTTTTAATAAAGTTAACGCGACGTTCAATTTCATTTTCTACATCGATGTCTGCTACAACACACATCTCTTTTAATATTGTTTGTTTCATGAGGTTGCCCATTAGTTTGAAGGTGAATGCATTAGTCTCAATGATTATGCAAAAAAGTAGGTGTCTTTTACAGTAATAATTATTTTTATAGTTGCTTCTTTATTTGATATCAAAATGTGCTGGTGAAAGTCCATTAAATCGCGCTCATTAAAAGACTAAACCTAGCAGCAAGCTAGTTTCAGTTTGTATGATACCTTTCACCGCACGAATTTCGCCTAATAACCCACCCAAAACAGAGATGCTATCAACTTGAATATCTGCGATTAAATCCCATTGACCATTAGTGTGGTATACCGATACGATTTCTGGAAAAGCACGCAAAGACTCAATAATTTTTTCTTCCTCTTTTGCCTCTACTAATAGGCTCATTAATACCCTGACGGCATCTTGCTGTGCTTCTTGTTTTAATTTAACCGTGTACCCAAGAATAACGCCTTCTCGTTCTAGCTTATTTAAACGGTTTTGTACCGTTGCACGAGAAACACCCAACGCTTTACTTAAATTAACCACCGGCATACGTGCATCTTTACGTAACAGAGCCAGTAACTTCTTATCTGTGTGATCTAGTTTATTCATGACGCTCAAAACCTTACATATTGTCATTTTATATATACATAATGCTATTTTATGATGCAAATTAATACATTTTTATGTCTTTTTGTTGGCTCAGTGGCTTGTTAAAATTTTTACATTGAATATGCAGTTAGCAGTAGTGAAACAAGGGGAAATGAACATGACGTTATTTTTGGATGTGAATGCAGCAAGTAAGTTAGTGTCTAGATTAGGTGTTAGTGAGTTTATGTTTGGATTATTAGCATATATGGAAGATGATTTTTGTCATTGGCCTGAATTTGATAAGTCAGCAAGAACTGCTGCCCATAGTGACGTTGGTGTTATTGAATTAATGCCCGTTGCCGATCAAGTTCATTATGGTTTTAAGTATGTGAATGGTCATCCAACTAATCCGTTACAAGGTTTATCTACTGTGATGGCATTTGGTGCCTTATCGGACGTAAGCACTGGTTTTCCACGTTTATTAAGTGAATTAACTATCTCTACTGGATTACGCACTGCAGTAGCATCGGCGATGGCTACAAAAGCGTTAGCGAGAGCTGATTCGAGCACCCTAGGGTTGATTGGTTGTGGTGCCCAAAGTACTTTTCAAGCGATTGCTTTACATTGTTTAGTGGGTATTCAAGAAGTCAGGTTATTTGATATCGATGCGGATGCCATTGATCAAGTTGCTATGCATTTGAGTGCTTACCCAGCATTAACTGTGATTAAAGCAGCATCAGCGAAAGCGTGTGTAAAAGGCGCTGATATCGTGACAACGGTGACTGCAGATAAAGCCTATGCGACTATTTTAACGCTGGATATGATTGAACCAGGTATGCATATAAATGGTGTTGGTGGAGATTGCCCAGGTAAAACTGAATTACATATTGATGTGTTAAAGGCTGGGAAAATATTTATTGAGCATGAGCCACAAACCCGTATTGAAGGGGATATCCAACAGTTGCCAGCGGATTATCCTGTTCATCCTTTATGGAAAGTTATTAAAGGGGAAGAGCAAGGACGCGACGAACCACAACAAATCACTATTTTTGATTCAGTGGGATTTGCTTTAGAAGACCTTTCTGTTTTGCGTTATCTCTTTGAGCAAGCGGTAAAGCATAACATAGGCGAAAAAATCGATTTAGTACCCGAGATGGAAAATCCTAAAGATTTGTTTGGTTTAATGTTGGCGCGCAGTCAGGCGTTAAGCTAATAGTAGCAGAGAGATTAGGCGATAGTTGGATTAGGCATGACGTTTCTGCCATTCATACATTCAAATACAGCGATTGTTAAGAATAAAAAACGCACTTTAAAGGTGCGACCGCTACATTATTGAGCAATGGTAAAATAATAAAAATAAAAGCATTTTATTTACTGTGATTATTTTTATGTTAAGTCGTTTTTTTATTAACCGTTAGTCGTAATATTTAATGGTGTGAAGTCTCTTTTGGCTGTTTTTATTGATTATTAGGTCGTTTTTGTTTTTTGGCGCGGTTGTTGCTCTTATTTAGTATCTGTTTAGCAAGACCACAATGGCATTCAGCCTATTTTACTTATCCATGTTGAAATAATAGAGGGAATTACAAGCATGAAAAACAAACTGATCAAGTTAGCTTCTGCAACATCATTCTTAGCCTTATCTATCGGTGCAGCAAATGCTAATACATTAGACGATATTAGCGAGTCTGGGGAATTAAGAGCCTGTTTTGATGCCGGTTATATGCCATTTGAAATGAAAGCAAAAAATGGTAATTACATCGGTTTTGATGTTGACCTTGGTAAGTTAATGGCCAAACAAATGGGCGTTAAGTATGTACCAGTAAATACAGCATGGGACGGTATTATCCCTGCTCTATTAACCAATAAGTGTCATGTGATTATGGCGGGGATGACAATTACCGCTAAACGCAATATGCGTGTTAATTTTGCTGACCCTTACATTACTGTTGGCCAAGCGATTCTATTAAATCCAAAACATAAAGGCAAAATCCTGAGTTATAAAGACTTAAATAGCGCTGATTACATTGTTGCAAGTAAGTTAGGTACTTCTGGTGAAGAGTCAGTGAAAAAGATGTTACGCAATGCACAATATAATGCTTTTGAAACAGAAACGGATGCAGCTTTAGAAGTTGTTAATGGTAAAGCGGATGCAATGGTTTATGACATGCCTTTCATCTCTATTTACGCTGCACAAACTAAAGGCAAAACCTCAGCAATTCTTGAACCGTTTACTTATGAGCCATTGGGTTGGGCAGTAAGACAGGGTGATCCAGATATGCTGAACTTCTTAAATAACTTCTTAAAACAATCTAAAGGTGATGGTTCTTACCAACGCATTTATGACAAGTGGTTTAACAGTGACGCTTGGTTAAGCCAAATTAAATAAGTATCACTGCCTCATGATGAGATCTACCTTTGTAAATCAAGGGCGATCTCATCGTTAACACAATTAATCTGTAATTATTTAAAAAAATTAGCGTTATAGCGTTGATTTTCCTTCCCCTTTTCCAGGTGAAATTATGAAAGAACAACCACACAGGCTTAAATGGCATATATTATTTGTCATTACTATTTTTGCACTTGCTGCGGCAGTTTATTCTGCTTCTCAAACCATCAATTATAATTGGCAGTGGCATCGTGTATTACCCTATATTGTTGATACTTCTCCCGTTGATATTATTGCCCAAGGAGATGGTAGCGCTAGCATTAATAACAGCAGCTTAACCATTACCTATGATAACGGCGAACCAGATAGAGTGATCAGCAATGCTGATACGCTTTTAGTGTCCGATGGTGATATTATTTTTGAAGGCGACTTATTAGCTCGACAAGAAAGTGTCAGAATGGGAGTGTTAATAGAAGGTTTGTTAACCACTCTTGAAATATCCGTTATCTCTTTGTTTTTCTCACTATTTATTGGGTTAGTCGCGGCATTAATGCGTATTTCTAATAATCCATTTAGCAAAAATTTATCTCTGTTATATGTGGAGGTGATTCGTGGCACACCGCTATTAGTTCAGATTTTTATTGTTTATTTCTTCCTCGGTACCGTCTTTGATTTAGAACGTTTTACTGCCGGTATTGTCGCCTTATCAGTATTCACAGGGGCTTATGTCGCTGAGATTTTACGCTCAGGTATTCAATCAATTTCACCTGGACAAATGGAGGCTGCACGCTCTTTGGGGATGACTTATCCGAAGGCGATGATGTATGTCATCTTACCGCAAGCTTTTAAACGTACACTGCCACCAATGGCTAGCCAGCTCATTAATTTAATAAAAGACTCTTCATTGGTCTCGGTGATCTCTATTACTGATTTAACAAAAGCAGGGCGTGAAGTAGTAAGTGGTAGTTTTGCGACTTTTGAGGTGTGGTTTACGGTAGCTGCTTTATACCTATTGTTAACATCAACTTTATCTTGGGCAATTCAACGTATTGAAAAGAGGTTAGCAAATAATGGTTAATACATATAAAGGTCATGACATGGTAGTCACTGCTAATGTCGATAAAATCTATCCGAATAATTGTCATGCCTTAAAGAAGGTCACTACTAATATTAAACGTGGTGAAGTAGTGGTGATTATCGGGCCATCTGGCTCAGGTAAATCAACATTTTTAAGAACCTTAAACCAATTAGAAACCATTACCGATGGCGATATCATCGTGGATGGTGTGAATATGTATGACGATCGCACCAATATTAATAAGTTGCGTGAAAATGTCGGCATGGTATTCCAATCTTTTAATCTTTTTCCACATCTAACGGTTAAAGAAAATGTCATGTTAGCGCCACTTAAGGTCTCTAAACTGCCTAAAAGTGAAGTGGACGCTGAAGCTCAAACATTATTAAAACGTGTGGGCTTAGCCGAAAAAATGGATGTTTACCCTGCGCAACTATCGGGCGGTCAACAACAGCGTGTTGCAATTGCTAGAGCCTTAGCGATGAAACCAGACATGATGTTATTTGATGAACCAACGTCTGCACTGGATCCTGAAATGGTAGGTGAAGTGTTAGATGTAATGAAGTCATTAGCAGCAGAAGGGATGACCATGATCGTAGTAACCCATGAAATGGGCTTTGCCAACGAAGTGGCGGATCGTGTGTTGTTTATGGAGGACGGTTCATTGCTTGTTGATGACATTCCTGAAAACATCTTTGGCACAGTGGCGAATCATCCTAGGTTACAAAAGTTCTTATCCAACATTCTATAACCCTGTAGATGTTGTTGTATTTTATGAGGTAATTAATGTCATTAGTTCAATCTCCTAATGCGGTAGTGATGATCTGCCCTTGGAATTTCTATTCAAATCCTGAAACATCGCGTGATAATGCGTTTCAAAATATCACTAACAATGATGATAAGGATATTAGCGGTTTAGCTAAAAAAGAGTTCGACTTAATGGTCGATAAATTAGAGTCGAATGGCGTGATAGTCCATGTCTTTAATGATTATGGAGAGAATGAAACACCAGATAGTGTTTTTCCCAATAATTGGTTTTCAACTCATTCAGGTGGAAATATTGCGATTCACTCTATGTATTCACCAAGTAGACGAAGAGAGCGCCGCAGTGATGTGATTGAACTATTGAAGCGTGAATATCGTGTTCAGTCAGTGGTCGATTTTTCAGGTCTTGAATGGGATGATATCTTCCTCGAAGGAACTGGTGCGATGGTATTAGACCATATTGAGCGTGTTGCTTATACGGCTAAATCTAACCGTGCTAATGACATTTGTTTAGAAAGGTTTTGTACCATGTTTGGTTATGAGCCGATGGCTTTTGAAAGTGCAGATAAAAATGGTACGCCGATTTACCACACCAACGTCATGATGGCGATTGGTACTGATTATGCGATGGTTTGTTTGGATATGATTGTTGACCATGAGCGCCGAGCTGAAATTAAGTTACGCCTTGAAGAGAGTGGCCGAGAGGTGATTGATTTAAGCTTTGAACAAATTGATCAATTTGCAGGTAATGCGCTAGAGCTAACTAATGCTGATGGTAAGTCTGTTTTGGCTTTATCGCAGAAAGCTTATGACGTATTAAAAGCAGCACAAATTACGACCATTGAAAAATCAGCCATGTTACTGCCAATCTCAATTCCAACCATTGAATTAGCAGGTGGTTCAGTACGTTGTATGTTAGCAGGAGTTCATCTGAAACGACGTACAAAATAAAGGGAGTGTTATGACTCAATGTTATGTTAGATCGGCAACTGGTGTATTGCAGCAAGTTTTACTATGCCCGCCTACCCATCTTGACCTGAACCCTATTAATAAAATAGCCGAAGACTGGCTAGACCAAGGGCAAAAAATTGACCTTGAAAAATGTGCTGCAGAACATCAGCAGCTTATCTCTATTTATGAAAGCAATGGTGTCAAAGTAGAGTTACTAGAAGCAACTAAAGCCTTAGACAGTCAAGTGTTTGCACGTGATTTTGGCTTTAACTTAAAAGAAGGTTATGTCCTAGGTCGCTTTAAAGAAAAAGTAAGGCAGGAAGAGTCACAAAAATACGCCGCCAAAATGAGAGAGTTAGGTGTACCTTTGATTGCAACTTGTGAGGAAGGTGTAGTTGAAGGCGGTGATTTTTGGCAATTAGACGATAAAACCTTAGCCATAGGCGTGCTACAACGTTCTAACGAACAAGGTATTGAGAGCATTAGAGCACAATTAGCTCCACTGGGTTATCAAGTGCTATCGGTGCAATCAAAACCTGAGTATCTGCATTTAGATATGATCTTTAATATTATTGGTGAAAAAACCGCAGTCACTTATTACGAAGGTTTGCCAACAGCCTTTCAGGAGTATTTGGATAAAGCAGGTTACGATTTAATTAAGATTGAAGAAGCCGGCGTATTTAAGCACTTTTGTAACCTGCAGGCATTAGGTAATAAAAAGGTGATTTCATTAGCCACTAATATCAAGGTGAATCAAGCACTGAGAGACAGAGGTTTCACTGTATTTGAATTAAATTCCACTGAAATTTTAAAAACCGGCGGCGGACCACACTGTATGACCTTTCCTGTTAGACGTACTTAATTTTTCTTGTTGATTACTTTAAATTAGCCTCTATCTGAGGCTAATCTCTTAAACAACTACTTTTCTTATACGTTCTTATCTAAAACTCCGTTAAAATAATGTTTTATTCTTCAGATATTAAGGTTTCTATTATGTCGTTAAGTGTTGTTATTCTTGCTGCTGGCAAAGGCACACGCATGTGCTCTCTCCTACCTAAAGTACTTCATAAAATTGCAGATAAGCCAATGGTGCAACATGTTATTGATACGGTTAAAGGAATTGGTGCTGATAACATTCACTTAATATATGGTCATGGTGGAGACATCATGAAACAAAATATTCAAGATGCTCGTTTAAATTGGATTGAGCAAACTGAGCAGTTGGGAACTGGCCATGCAATGCAAATGGCACAACCGCACTTCAACTCAGGCGAGAAAATTTTAATCGTTTACGGTGATGTGCCTTTATTATCTGAAACAACGTTAGCCAAATTAGTGGATATTCAACCTGCTGGCGGTATTGGTTTATTAACCATTAAATTAGATGACCCAACAGGTTACGGTCGTATCGAACGTGCTAATGGCCAAGTAGTTGGGATTGTAGAGCAAAAAGATGCTAACCCGGAGCAATTAGCCATTAATGAAGTTAATACGGGTATTTTAGTGGCTGATGCCGATGCGTTAAATCGTTGGTTGCCAGCGTTATCTAATAACAATGCTGCGGGTGAATTTTACTTAACGGATATTATCCAGATGGCTTATCAAGAAGGGTTATCCATTGAAACGGTTCAACCAGAAAATGCATTTGAAGTGGAAGGGGTAAATAACCGTTTGCAACTGGCTAACCTAGAGCGTGCATATCAAGCTGATAAAGCAAATCAACTACTGTTAAGTGGTGTGATGTTGCGTGACCCAAGCCGTTTTGACCTACGTGGTGAGTTAACCTGCGGTCAAGATGTAGATATTGATATCAACGTTATTATCGAAGGTAAAGTCAGTCTAGGTTATGGCGTTAAAATTGGCGCAGGTTGTATCTTAACTAATTGTACTATTGCTGATAATACAGAAATCAAAGCTAACTCTATCATTGAAGGTGCAAACATTGGCGAAAACGCATCAATTGGTCCATTTGCTCGAATTCGCCCTGATACAGAGATAGCAAACGAAGTACATATTGGTAACTTTGTTGAAGTGAAGAAGTCGTCATTAGGCGAAGGCACTAAGTGCGGACATCTAAGCTACATTGGTGATAGCCAAGTAGGTAGTGGTGTTAATGTGGGTGCTGGTGTGATCACTTGTAATTATGATGGTGCGAATAAGCATCAAACTATCATTGGCAATGATGTATTTGTGGGAAGTGATTGCCAAATTGTTGCTCCAGTGACAATTGGTCATGGTGCGACAACAGGTGCAGGAACGACAGTGGTTAATGATGTACCTGATAATGCATTATGTATTTCACGTACTAAGCAACGAAATATCGACGGTTGGAAACGCCCAGTTAAGAAAAAATAAATCTCATCTTAATGATGGTCTAGAAAGGTCGGTTACTCAGGTTCCCGGCCTTTTTTATTGTCTTAAGGCGATAGTCTTATTTAGGACGGGTCAAATTTCAGATACAAAAAAGGAGGCCTAAGCCTCCTTTCCGTTAATGCCTAATGGATTAGCATTTTTTAAGGTTTAGTGGGCGTTTACACACTTGTACATTTTTTAAATGCGTTAGTGTTTCAGCTGGCATACCTTTTGGTAATTCAATCGTTGAGTGATCGTTGTTTAGACGAATATCACCAATGAAGCGACTATTGATGTTTGCTTCGTTTGCGATTGCACCTACGATGTTTTTAACTTGTACACCGTGCTCACGACCTACATCTAAACGGAACATTTCTAGTTCAACGTCAGTAGGGCGGCCACGACCACGTGGTTTGTCTTCGCTACGTGAACGATCTGGACGGTCACCACGAGAACGATCATTACGGTCACGACGAGGGCGATCACCACGAGAGAATTCACGGTCATTGCTACGTGGCTCAACAAATTTTTCTTCTACTGGTTGCAATGGTTTCTCTTTTTGCGCCATTAGTAATAATGCAGCAGCAAGATCTAAATCATCAAGATCAGTGTTATTTTGAATTTGTTCGAACAATGTACGGAAGAACGTTAAGTCTTCACTTTCACATACAGAGAACAATTGCTTTTGGAAGTTATCAATACGTGTTTGTGTTACTTCATCACGTGTTGGTAAGTCCATAATAGTAATTGGTTGGCGAGTTGCACGTTCAATTGCTTGTAATAAACGACGCTCACGTGGTGCAGCAAATAAGATTGCTTTACCAGTACGGCCAGCACGACCAGTACGACCGATACGGTGAACGTAAGATTCAGTATCTGTTGGGATATCGTAGTTTACTACTAGGCTGATACGCTCAACGTCTAGACCACGTGCTGCAACATCAGTTGCTACTAGAATGTCTAGGCTACCTGATTTAAGACGTGCAATTGCGCGTTCACGTGTTTGTTGGTTCATATCACCGTTTAGTGCAGCACTGCGGTAACCGCGTGCTTCTAAACGTTCAGCTAATTCAACTGTTGCTGTTTTAGTACGAGCAAAGATGATGACACCATCAAACTCTTCAGTTTCTAACATACGTGTTAATGCATCTAGCTTGTTTACACCACGTACGATCCAACATTTTTGTTCAATGTTTGAAACCGTTGATGTTTTTGCTTTGATCTTAACTTCTGTTGGGTTGTTCATGTAACGCTTAGTAATGCGTTTAATTTGATCAGGCATTGTTGCTGAGAAAAGCGCTGTTTGGCGCTTTTCTGGCATCTCTTTCATGATCGTTTCTACATCATCAATGAAACCCATACGTAACATTTCATCTGCTTCATCTAATACTAATGCTTGCAGGTTTGAAAGGTCTAACGTTTTACGTTTCAGGTGGTCCATTATACGACCAGGTGTACCAACAACAACTTGTGGTCCACGAGCTAATTGTTTGAACTGAATGTTGTAGCTTTGACCACCGTAGATAGGCATAACGTGGAAACCACGTAGATGACGTGAGTACGATTGGAATGCTTCTGCTACTTGGATTGCTAATTCACGTGTTGGTGCTAAAACCAATACTTGTGGATGGTTTTTAGATACATCGATATTAGCTAATAATGGTAATGCGAATGCCGCTGTTTTACCTGTACCTGTTTGTGCAAGACCTAATACGTCTTCACCGTTTAATAGGTGCGGGATAGTTTGTGCTTGAATTGGAGATGGTGATTCGTAACCCATTTCAGTAACAACTTTTACGATTGACTCTGGTAAGTTTAAATCTTGGAAAGTTGGTCCTGCTACTTGGTTTTCTGACTCTGACATAAGTGGCCTCTTGAGTTTATAAAATGCTGCACATTACTCGAATGTGCGTTAAATTCAGCCTATACCTACATCAGCCTAACAACTAAAATTGTTAAACGTGGTCCATTAACTTTTCGCGATATCAATCGCGTAGTAGGTGTTACTCTGAATATTTTGCTTCGCTTTAGATGGATCATTTTGCGAGGGAGGCGCATTCTACTGTATTTGTGTATAAAATGCTCGCGTTATTTTGACAAACAGCACGTTTTTTACAAATTTATTATGCTGAGCGTAAGAAATATAGAAGATTCTCTTGTTATCTTAAATATTAAGTGATTTAGCTTTTGATTTTTATTTTATTTAACTTTTCTATTACTTAGGTTATAACGGTGCGCAAGATGTAATGTGTAACTAGGATGAGTAAATAATGGCAAAATCAGAAAAATTATCGGTAATGCAAGGCGTTGCTATCTTGGTGTCTGCTTTATTGGGGTCTGGTGTCTTTATTATTCCTGCTATTGCCTCACAAGTATCTGGTAGTTGGTCATTATTAGCGTGGGCGATTATGGGGGTATTAATTGCCCCAATTGTTTTCACCTTTGCACAGCTTGGTAAGTTTTACCCTCATGCCGGTGGTACTGCTTATTATGTACAGCAAGCATTTGGAGAACGAAGTGGGCGGTTAGTGAGTTGGTTATTTATTTGGGTGGTGGCATTGGGCACTCCAGTGATCACTATTACAGCAGCCAACTTTTTACAAAATGCGTTAGTTGAAATGAAATTACTGAGTGAGGTTGTTGATTACCGCTTAATGATTGCGATTGGTATTTTATGCTTAGTATTTGTAATTAATTTATTAGGCTTAAAGACCGCTGCGATTATTCAATCCGTATTAAGTGTGGTGATTGTTAGTACTTTATTATTTGCATCGGTAGATGTGCAGTTACAACAAAACTTACCCTTACCTACTTCTGAATTTAGTGTAAGTAAAGTCGCATTAACAGCTACCTTTATTCTGTGGTGCTTTTTAGGTATAGAAGCAATCACCCATATTGCTGATGACTTTAGGCATCCTGAACGTGATTTCCCATTAACTATTTTTATCGGTATCACTATTGCGCTTGTGGTGTACGCCTTGATTAGTATTAGTTTATTGAAGATGGGGTTTTATGGTGATCAAGAGAAGAACTTAAACTCTGTAGTACACCTTGTTGAAGCAAGCTTAGGCAGTAAAGGTTATCTATTAGTGAACCTAGTAGGGTTTTGTACCTGCTTTATCTCTGTCAGTTTATATTTTGTAGGATTTTCTCGTTTATTACAAAGTATGGCAAAACAACAACAGATCCACAGTTCATTCCAATCTATTAACTCACACAAGGTTGCTTACTGGGGATTAAGCTTTGCTGTCGTGTTATGTTTAAGTATGTTGTTGGTTGCAGACTCAATGCAGTTAGCAATAGATAATCTGATCGCTTATGCGAATGGTTTATTTATCTTAATTTACTTAGCGGCGGGTATTGCAGGCGTGAAGTTATTAACAGGTAAAGGAAAGTATTTAGCTATGATTGCTAGTGTAACCTGTTTAGTGTTGTTTATTGCCTTGGGGAAAGAGATGTTATTTGCGTTGTGTTTAGTGGCTGTTTTAAGTGTTTATTATACGGCTATCTACTCTGCAGATAACCGTATTAAGATTAGCTAATCAGACTATTTATAGAAAGAGTGATCGCCTTGAGCATGTTCAGTTACATCACGTACTGCGTTTAGCTCACCCGAGAACTCTTCTAATAGCTCTTTCTCGATACCTTCTTTCAAGGTTAAATCTACTTGTGAACAACCGTTACAACCACCACCAAATTCGATGATAGCCACTTGATCTTCAGTCACTTCGATTAGTTTGATAAAACCACCGTGGCTCGCAAGCTGCGGGTTGATTTGTACTTGAATAACGTACTCAACACGTTCAATAAGTGGTGCATCATCATTCACTTTACGCATTTTAGCGTTTGGCGCTTTTAGCGTTAACTGTGTACCAGTATCTTCTTCTACTAGATCAACAAATGCATCTTCTAAGAAAGGCAAGCTTACTTCATCCACTAAAGCATCAAAACCTTCAAAGCTTAAACGTGTATCGCTCTCTTCAACTGCTTCTGGTGGGCAGTAAGATACACCACATTCTGCTTTTGGTGTGCCCGGGTTGATAACAAACACTCGGATGTTAGTGCCTTCTTTTTGCGGCGCTAGTAATTTTGCAAAGTGTGCTTGTGCAACTGGAGTAATTTCGATCATGTTAAACCTTTATGCTTGAGTAATTTACTTGGGCATTATAACGACAATTCCCTATAATAATAATGAAAACAGTAAAATTGCTAAAAATAATAAGCATATGATAGAACTGCTTATACTTTCACTAGAGAAGATAACCTATGAATACAGCTAGTTAGCTCGGTCTCCTAATTCAGTTCTGCTAATGCACCACACATCTACTTTACTAACGCCTGCATTCAGTAAACATTCACAAATGCTATTAACAGTTGCGCCAGTTGTTACCACATCATCAATTAAAACAATCTGTTTATCCTGTAAATTAAGCTGTGAACTATCTAAGGAAAACGCTTGCTTGAGGTTTAAGTTACGTTGTGTACGCGTTAAACCTTCCTGTGCAGTGGTTACTTTTATGCGGTTTATTGGCATCACTACTTGAGCGTTCAGCGGTAAGTATTGTAATAGTACTTGTGCAATTAACTGCGCTTGATTAAAACCGCGTGCTCGATGTTTTGCTTTATGTAAAGGCACTGCGATTAGGTAATCAAATTGTTGTAGTTGTTGGTTTGTGTAACTTTGTTTAACTCTGGTTGCGAGAAGTTGCCCTAACAGGTCTGCATAGATCAGCTGATGATTATATTTGAGCTTTTTGATTAAACTTGGAAAGGGCGCTTGATAACCTGAAACAGCCACTAACTGATCAAATTTGAAGGGGTGCTTCAAACATTCTCCGCAAACATTTTGTGTTTGTGGTAAACCATAACCACAATGTAAACAACAAGGACGCTCTGTTAATATTGCTTGATAACAATATTGGCAGATTAATTGGTTAGCACTGTGCAGCCCACATAAAAGGCAATGGCTAGGTAAACAAGCTGTACATAAAGCTTGGCTTTGTTGCATTAGTCGCTCGAGAAAATATTGCACATAAGCCCCTACAGATTAACGAGGTAAGAGTGAGTATAGAACAAAATATTGCAATGACAGGTCCGCTGACCTATCAAACTATTGGCACAGGCCAAGATCTGGTATTAATTCATGGTTGGGGTGTCAGTAGTGCTATTTGGGAGCCTGTTGTTAAGCAATTAAGTGAACATTATTGCGTGCATTTAGTGAATCTACCTGGCTTTGCTGGAGAACCAGAGTTAGAGACTTATAGTTTAGAGAATGTTGCTGAAACGTTATTAGCTTATCTACCCGAAAAAGCAGTTTGGTGTGGTTGGTCTTTAGGTGGATTAATTGCAACTTACATTGCTCATCATTACCCAGAGCGTGTGGATAAGTTAATACAGGTATGTGCGGCACTTAAATTTGTAGAAGCGGCGTCATGGCAAGGGGTTAAAAAAGAGGTTTTTAGTGCCTTTAAATTGGGTGTAACTAAACAACCACAGAAAACCTTGAATCGCTTTTTGTCTCTATTAGCCATGGGCAGCGAGACAGTTAAAACGGATATAACAACAATAAAGCAGCTCATGTCAGATCAGATAGAAGCTAAACCATCTGCTTTGTTAGGTGGATTAATATTACTCGATGAAGTGGATTTACGTGATGAGTTTAGTCAATTGACTATGCCATCCTTGAGCCTATTAGGCGAACACGATAATTTAGTGTCTGTGGCGAATAAAACAAAATTATCTGAGTTGTCTCCAATGAATCAACAGGTTATTTTGCAACAGTCATCTCATGCCCCCTTTATTAGTGAACCTATTTTATTTAACCAGGTCTTAATATCGTTCATTGATGCTTAAAAATCGTGAATAAACTTTATTTTTGATTAAAAATTAACCATAATGGTGTGGTTATTACATTTTTATTGGGAGGATCTATGGAAATAAATTCAGCATTTTCTTCAGGTGTGAATAGCTTAAACAAAGCGTCACAACAAATTACTGAATCCAGCGATCGTATTGCTAAGCAAACAACCAGTAATCAAAATAGTGTGCAAAACCCAGAAGGAGTTAATCCTCATAGCTATGTGTCGGGTCCGGTAACTACTGAATTAGTGAATATGAAGTTAGCGGAAATTCAAGCTCAATCAGCTGCTAAGGTGATCACTACGGCAGACGACATGGTTGGCTCACTAATCGATGTGTCTGTTTAACCCTAACCATTATGGTTAATGTAAATGTTCAACTTCCTCCTGTTGTTGCAGCCCCTTTCCCTCAGGCTGCAGAAGGCTTACATCGTGAAAATCTTCTGCAATCTGCTATTCCCAAAACCGAAGAAGCACATGCTTACGCAAAAATACGTGGTGAGCAAGAGCGTGAAGATACAGCTTATCAATCACGAGAGATTATTCAGAATAATGAGCAGGGGAAGGGGAGTTCACATCAGCAGGAACAATCGTCCCACTCTCAACAAAGACGTAACTTTTTCTTTGCTGCAAAATTAAAGCTATTACCGCACGAAGTAGAAGCGTTGAATGTTGAACTGAAGGGGATTACTGATTTTAATGAGGTTATTTCAGTGATACAGGCTAAATACAAAGATGCGGTTTCACCTTATCCACAGCCATCAGTTAATTACAATGTGTAGTCTCCATCAATAAAAAAACGCCGTAGTCATTACAATGATTACGGCGTTTTTTTGTCAGTCTAATACCAATTATATGAATATTGGCTATAGCAATCTTTTAATTAGTGAGTTTGACAGCTACCACTGTTACAACAATCACTTTCTTCTTTATGATCATGGCTATGTGCTTCTGAACCACAACCGCCAGCAGCATGAACATGGCCGTGAGATAACTCTTCAGCTGTTGCAGCTCGAACTGATACTACTTCACCTACAAATTGCAGAGCCATGCCTGCTAGAGGATGGTTTGCATCAATACTTACATTTTCTGCAGTAACGGCAGTTACTTCAACAGTACGTGGGCCTTGATCTGTTTCAGCTTGGAATGACATGCCTACTTCAATTTCATCAACACCTTCAAATAAAGAGCGAGGTACTTCTTGTACTAGTGCTTCTTGGAAAGGACCGTAAGCATCTTCTGCTTCAAGTTTTACATCAAACTTGTAGCCGGCTTCTTTGCCTTCTAGCTCTTTTTCTAAACCTGGTACTAAGTATTGTGCACCTTGAATAAACTCAAGAGGACTACCGTTTTCTGTGCTATCTAGTGCATTACCGTCAACTTCAGCCACACCAAAGTGGATGGCAACTACTGAGTTCTTTTCAATTTTCATTATTTTCTCTCTTTATTCTTTATCGGGTTCAGATGGATCAAAAACACCAATTATTTGTTCAAATTGACGTGTTGCTGATTTAGCCTGGTTAGGCGTTTGTGTTTGTGTGTACCCACAGCTAACACACGTTAATGTCTCAACTGCGTTTTCTAATGTCAACGCAATACTATCAATCGTCTTACATTGTGGGCATTCTGCTCCGGCGATGAAGCGTTTTTTATTTTTAGATACTGACATAGTCCAATCACAATTAACCAAAAGTACGACATCATATACTGATGATAGTTGCAGATGCAAAGCTTGCTAAAATAACTTGAAGTAACGCATTATCAAGTAAAGGCTAGTAGTGATGGCTGAACATTACAAATTTCGTTATCATCTTGCTCTAATTTTATCTGATTGACATTGAGACTCTGAATTTATGATTGTTGCTTCTAATATCGAATTTATCCGCGGCGGAAAACCTCTACTGGAAAATGCCAGTGCAACAATTAACCCAAAACAGAAAGTTGGCTTAGTCGGTGCTAATGGTTGTGGGAAATCTAGTTTCTTCACGCTACTTAAACAACAGCATCAAGTTGATGCCGGTGAATTGACCATTCCACATCATTGGCGTTTAGCTAGTGTTGCACAGGAAACCCCTGCGTTAGACATGAATGCGTTGCAATATGTGATTGACGGAGACCATGAGTTTCGTGCGTTACAGGCTAGATTAAAGCAAGCTGAGGAGGCTGATGATGGGACTAAAATCGCAGAGATGCATATTCTCTTAGATAATGCGGGTGGTTATACCATTGAATCCCGTGCTGCAGAATTGTTAGCGGGTTTAGGGTTTACCGAGCAAGCACAAGGACGTCCTGTTAGCGACTTTTCAGGTGGCTGGCGTATGCGCCTTAACTTAGCACAAGCACTACTTTGTCCATCAGATCTATTATTACTCGATGAACCGACCAACCACTTAGACTTAGATGCGGTGATTTGGTTAGAAAAATGGTTACATCAATATCAAGGCACATTGATATTAATCTCTCATGACCGTGATTTTATCGATAGCATTGTGGATAAAATTATTCACATTGAACAAAACAAATTATTCGAATACACAGGTAACTATACTAGCTTTGAACGCCAACGTGCTGAAAAATTAGTACAGCAACAATCTTCCTATGAAAAGCAACAGGCGCAAATGGATCATATGCAGAGCTATATTGATCGTTTCCGTTATAAGGCGAATAAAGCCAAACAAGCACAAAGTCGTATTAAAGCTCTTGAGAAGATGGAGCAGATCTTACCTGCACACGTGGATAACCAATTTAGCTTTTCATTCAGAGAGCCTGAAGCCTTACCCATGCCGTTGTTAACATTAGACCAAGTGAGTGCTGGTTATGATGACTTACTAATCCTAGACAAAATCGAGCTAAATCTAGTACCTGGTAGCCGTATTGGTTTACTTGGACGTAATGGCGCAGGTAAATCAACCTTAATTAAATTGCTCTCTGATCAAATGAAACCTAAATCAGGCAAGCTAGAGGTCAACACTAATGCAAAAGTAGGTTACTTTGCGCAGCACCAATTAGAGTTTCTAAATCTAGATGAAAGTCCAATGCAACACTTGGCTCGTCTAGCACCAGATGAAAAAGAATTACCTTTACGTAACTTTTTAGGTAGCTTTGGTTTCCAAGGTGATAAAGCCTTTGATCTTGTTGGCCCCTTTTCAGGTGGAGAAAAAGCGCGTTTAGTCTTAGCCTTACTCGTATGGCAAAAACCTAATTTACTGTTACTCGATGAACCAACTAACCATTTAGATTTAGAGATGCGTCACGCTCTAACGGTTGCGCTACAAGCATTCGAAGGTGCAATGGTGGTTGTATCACACGATAGACATTTATTACGCACTACGATTGATGACCTTTACTTGGTGCATGATAAAAAAGTACAACCGTTTTCGGGTGATCTAGATGATTATCATCAATGGTTATCGGATCAACAGCGTATAGAAAAACAAGCTGAGCAAGGAGAAGAAAAAGTTGTATCAGCGAGTGCCAACCGAAAAGATCAAAAAAGATTAGAAGCTGAGTTTCGTAAAAAACTAACGCCGTTCAAAAAGCAATTAAGCACAGCGGAAAAAGCCATGGACACTGCTTCTGAACGTTTAACTGAAATAGAACAACAGTTGAGCGAAAGCGAGCTCTATGAGCAAGAAAACAAAAAGAAACTAACTGATTTGTTAAAGGAACAAGGCGAAGTAAAAGACCTTTTAGAGGAAAATGAGATGCTCTGGATGGATGCACAGGAGCAAATAGAAACGCTGCAATCTGAATTCGAGGGTTGAGTTTTAGGTGCAGCTTCGCCATACTCTGTGCGCAATGATTCACCAATACATGAAATAAAAAGGGATTAAAATGAGTTTTGAAGCAAATGAATATTTCGATGGTAACGTTAAATCAATCGCATTCCAAAGTGAAACATTACCTGCAACAGTAGGTGTAATGGAAGTTGGTGAGTACACATTTGGTACTAGTGCTTACGAATACATGACAGTAGTAAGTGGCAGCCTAACAGTGCGTCTTGTAGATACAACTGAATGGAAAACCTACAAAGCAGGTGAAACATTTGAAGTCGAAGCAAACTCAAGCTTCGATGTGAAAGTCGTTGTACAAACTGCTTACCTTTGTTTATACAAAGCATAAAGTTTACTAAGGTAAACGAGCAATAATAGAGTAAGGAGCTTAGGCTCCTTTTTTAATACCGATCAAAAATCGTAAGCTGATAGCTAGTTTTCAGTATTCGCCACAAATGTTATTTAGTTAACAAAATCATTTCATACTTAACAACTTAACTCTATTAATTCCAAGAAGATCACAATTAATCATACAATATTATTATAAATTGGCGTCCGTTAACTATCTACCAATCATATTAAGACAATAATCAGTGACTTATTATGATTAGTATTATCCATGAAAATGATCAATGAAGATAAGCGGGTACTCTAATGAAAAAAGTATATTTAAGTGCGATCGTTGCCACTTTGCTGGTGGGCTGTGCAAATACCGAATCAACGTCGAATAACCAAGTCACATATGAAACAGGCAAAGTAGCTAATTCGACGACACCTTTACCAGCGACTGCACATACAGCGACATTAATTGCTAATTTAGATCCAAATAAAGCACCATCACAAAATTTCGATCTGACTAAATGGAAAATCAATATTCCAATGGAAGATGATAAGCCTAACCGAGCAGGTAAAGTGATGGAAATTTCAGCTCAAACATTGGGTAGTACCACTAATCCATATACACATCCCGATTGGTTTTATACAGATGCAAGAACAGGTGCAATGGTTTTTGCTACACCAAATAAAGCAATGACAACGCCTAATAGCAAAAATGCCAGAAGTGAATTACGCGCAATGCTGGCTAAATCTTATAAAGATCCCAAAAACAATTTTGCAATAGCTGCTAATCTTGATGCAGCAGATTATGGCTCTATAGGTGGTGAATTATCTGCAACCTTATCTGTAGATTGGGTAAGCACTAGCGGTAACGCTGAAAAGAATGGTGCTTTCTCGTCTGTTATCGGTCAAATTCATGCTCAGAAAAATGAGCCGTTAAAAATTGCTTATCGTAAATTACCAGGACATGAGCATGGTTCGTTATATTGGCGTTATGAAATCAACGCGACTGGTGATAACTATAGTAAACGAAAAGATATCTATCATAATGTGTTTGGACAATATAATTTAAGAGCAGGATCAGTTGACCCAATTGATGGTATAAAATTAGGGGAAGTATTCTCCTACGACGTTAATGTAGAAGGCAATATGATGAACCTTACCTTTATTAAAAATATTGGTGAAGCAGATGAGGTCGTAAAAACATTCTCTATTGATTTATCTAAACCTCACTATCAGGGAGAGGAGTATGACGAAGGTTATGCAAACTCTTGGATGTATTTTAAAGCAGGTAATTATAATCAGTGTAATGTTGGTTCATCGGAATGCACAAACAATGGTATTGATGCTGGTGACTATGCCAAGGTTAGTTTTTATGAGTTAACTTTAGATCAATAATATTAGATTGGAAAACTAAGTGTTTTAACTATTAATGCCTTTCATTTTCGTGAAAGGCATTTTTTTATAGGTTTAGTTATTGCTTCATATCATTAACTCTCAATATATTAA
>NZ_QOCB01000023.1 GCF_003318165.1 Psychromonas sp. B3M02 | reverse complement strand
GTTATTGGCAATGGATTTTGGTGATAATGGCCCGCAGTATGTTAGTTAGTTAAAGATAATTAACTACATATATATAGTAATAGGTAGATTGTTGTTCTAGGGGAATATTTTGAATAAAGAAATGAAGGTTTTGATTGTTGATGATTTCTCAACAATGAGAAGAATAATTAAAAACTTATTAAGGGATTTAGGTTTCACTAATACCTATGAAGCAGATGATGGTCACACGGCATTACCTATGCTAAAAAACGGTGACTTTGAGTTTGTTGTGACGGATTGGAATATGCCAATTATGGAAGGGATCCAGTTATTAAAAGAGATCCGTAAAGATCCTAATTTAAAACACCTTCCAGTGTTAATGGTGACTGCTGAGGCAAAACGCGAGCAGATCATTGAAGCAGCACAGGCAGGGGTTAATGGTTACATTATCAAGCCGTTTACTGCTGGTACATTGAAAGAGAAACTAGACAAAATCTTTGAGCGTTTGGCTTAATTTAAGGAGTTAAGTATGGCAAGTGAAATAATGCCACACCTATCACTTTCTGAAGCTAAAGCGTTAGTTGCACATTTAGAAGCCGAGCAAGTTGAAGAGGCTAATAAAATTGTAGAAAGTGTTTCGTTTTTTAATACAACAGAAAGTGTGTTATTTGGGCAAGTGGGTGAATTAACCCGTGAGTTACACGAAGCACTATTAAGTTTTCATAACGATACGCGTTTATTAGATTTAGCTGGCCATGAACTGCCTGATGCTAAAAATCGCTTAAATTACGTTATTGAAATGACCGATAAAGCAGCCAACACCACTATGGATGCTATCGATCATTGCTTACCTGTTGCTGACAAATTGATTACTGACTTAGATCAGGTTATGCCAAGCTGGGGTAATTTGATGACGCGTGATTTAGCGTTAGGTGAGTTTAAATCCATGTGTCATTCCGTTGACGATTTTTTAAATTACTCTAAACAAAGTGCCAATCTATTTCGTGATAAATTGAGTGAGATTTTAATGGCTCAAGAGTTCCAAGACTTAACTGGACAGATCATTAATCGTGTTATTGAGTTAGTACAAGAGATTGAATCGAAGTTAGTGGTTATTCTGAAAGTATGTAGTACACAGAGAGAGCTAGACTCTTCCGTTGAACAACAAAAAGTAGTTGCAGAAACCAAGAGTAATATTAAAACGGAAGGGCCAATTATTGATGCCGAATCCCGTACCGACGTTGTTAATGGACAAGATGACGTAGATGACCTGCTTTCAAGCTTAGGATTTTAAAGGAACTAGGAAATGACATTTGAAGTAGATGATGAGATCCTGCAGGATTTTTTGGTTGAAGCAGGAGAAATTTTAGAATTACTTTCTGAACAGCTTGTTGAATTAGAAAACAATCCTAATGACGTAGAGTTACTTAATGCTATCTTCCGTGGTTTTCATACGGTAAAAGGTGGTGCAGGTTTTCTATCTTTAACAGAGTTAGTTGAAACCTGTCATGGTGCAGAAAACGTATTCGATGGGTTACGCCAAGGTGCCCGATCTGTTGATTCTGATTTAATGGATACCATTTTAGCCGCATTAGATATTATCAATGAACAGTTTTCTGCGGTACAAAATGGTGAGCCTGCAGAAAAAGCCTCTTCTGATATTTTGAATTCATTACACCGCTTAAGTAAACCCGAAACGGCTGAGCCTATTGTCGAAGAAACTCCTGAGCCAATCGTGGTTGAGCCTGTTATAGAAACTCCAGAAGCTAGTAGCAATAATATTGATGATATTAATGAAGCTGAATTTGAAAGTTTATTAGATGAATTACACGCTAAACCTACTGCTGATTCCCCTGCACAGGAAGTAAGTGATGAAATTACAGAAGATGAATTCGAAAGCTTATTAGATGATTTACATGGAGTCGGTAAACATTCACCTACTCCTGTGGCTGCTAAACCAGCTGCAGCGCAAGCTGTTAGTGATGAAATTACCGAAGATGAATTTGAGTCGCTATTAGATGAATTACATGGCGCTGGTAAACATAGTGCAACTGTTTCTACATCTGAGAAACCAGTAGAGGCAACGAGCAGTAATGAAATCAGTGAAGATGAGTTTGAAAATTTATTAGATGAACTTCATGGTAAAGGCTCGCATGGCGGCGCGCCTAAAGTTGAAGCGCCTGCAGCAGTTTCTGATGAAATTACTGAAGATGAATTTGAATCATTGTTAGATGAGTTACATGGTGTAGGTAAAATGAATACCGCTGCACCTGTCATTGAACAAGCTGCTGCAACAGCATCTAAAGCGCCTCAATCTAAAGCACCAACACCAGTAGCAAAAGCTGAGCCAGTAAAAGCGGCTCCGAGTGCTGCTGTTAAAGCCCCTGTTGCTGATAAAAAAGCCCCGGTTAAAGCGCCTAAACCACAAGCTGAACAAACGGTTCGTGTGGATACCAGTACATTAGATGAAATTATGAATATGGTTGGTGAGTTAGTACTGGTGCGTAATCGTTTAGTGAGTTTAGAGTCAACCTCTGAAAATGAAGAGATCTCACGTGCTGTTGCTAACCTTGCTATTGTCACCAGCGATTTACAAGGTTCAGTAATGAAAACACGTATGCAACCGATCAAGAAAGTATTCGGTAAGTTCCCTCGTGTTGTCAGAGACTTAGCTCGTCAGCTTGGTAAAAATATTCGTTTGGATTTAGTGGGTGAAGAGACGGATTTAGATAAAAATTTAGTGGAAGCTTTAGCCGATCCTTTAGTGCATTTAGTGCGTAACTCCGTTGACCATGGTATTGAGATGCCAGAGACACGTATGCAGTCGGGTAAAGAAACACAAGGCCGAGTATTATTGTCTGCCGCTCAGGAAGGTGACCACATCTTACTAGTGATTGAAGATGATGGTGCTGGTATGGATGCGGAAAAATTAAAACAAATTGCTATCGGTAAAGGGATCTTGGATCAAGATGCTGCGGATCGCATGAGTGATAAAGATGCTTACTCGTTAATATTTGCACCTGGCTTCTCTACCAAAGTAGAAATATCTGATATTTCTGGTCGCGGTGTTGGCATGGATGTAGTGAAAACAAGTATCACTAAATTAAACGGGACTATCTCGATCGATTCTGAAATCGGTAAAGGGACTCGTTTAGAGATAAAAGTGCCATTAACATTAGCTATTTTACCGACCTTAATGGTGCTAGTAGCAAATCAAACCTTTGCTTTACCATTGACTAACGTTAATGAAATTTTCCACTTTGACTTAGCTAAAACCAATGTTGTTAATGGGCAACTGACTGTGGTTATTCGTGACCATGCTGTGCCGCTATTTTATTTACGAGATTGGCTTGCACCACAATCACCGCGTGCTGAAAAAGGTGATGGTTTAGGGCATGTGGTGATCGTGCAGTTAGGCATTCAACAAGTTGCCTTTGTAGTAGATGGACTATTAGGACAAGAAGAAGTCGTTATTAAAGCCTTAGATAAATTGTTATCAGGTACACCAGGCATGGCGGGTGCAACCATTACTAGTGACGGTGGTATTGCTTTAATTTTAGATTTACCTAGCTTATTAAAGCATTACGCATAAAGGAAAAAGTGAATGGCAATCAAAGTCTTAGTCGTTGATGATTCGAATTTTTTTCGTCGTAGAGTCAGTGAAATAATCAACGCTTCACCTTATTTGGAAGTGATCGCTACTGCTAATAATGGTAAAGAATCAATTGATATGGTGCTCAAACATAAACCTGATGTGATCACCATGGATGTTGAAATGCCGGTAATGGATGGCATTACCGCAGTACAAAAAATCATGGATGTGGCACCCACACCTATTTTAATGTTTTCTTCCTTAACCCACCAAGGTGCTAGCGCTACATTAGATGCATTAGAAGCCGGTGCTTGTGATTTCTTACCAAAGAAATTTGAAGATATCGCGCGTGATAAAGAGGAAGCTACTACCTTACTACAGCAACGCATTCAACAGATTGCTAAACGTCGTGTTATGCGTGTGCCGGAAAAGAAAGCAGGACTAGCGACCAAAACACCACTAACAACTCCAGCAAGTAGCATTGCAAAGCCTGCTGCAACTCGTTTAACTCCAGCTAATGAGCGTAATGAATTAACACCTAAACCAGCTGCGTTAAAGCGACATAAAGCATCGGGGAAAAATTACAATGTATTAGCTATTGGCACCTCAACAGGTGGACCGGTTGCATTACAAAAAATACTGACTGCCTTACCTGCTCATTTTAAACTACCTATTGTACTGGTTCAGCATATGCCAGGTACCTTTACTAAAGCATTTGCCGATAGATTGAATAGCAATTGTAAAATATCGGTAAAAGAAGCGGCAACAGGTGATACGTTAAAGCCGGGCTGTGCTTATTTAGCACCGGGAGGCAAACAGATGTTGATTGGTCCTAATGGACAAGTGAAGATCCACGAAGGTAATGAAGCATTAAATTATAAACCCAGTGTTGATATTACCTTTGCCTCCTTAGCAAAGTCTTATGGCAACAAAGTATTAGCCGTTATTTTAACAGGAATGGGAGCCGATGGTCGTGATGGTGCTCGTTTACTAAAAGACAAAGGCGCTGAAATATGGGCGCAAGACGAAGCGAGTTGTGTTGTTTATGGTATGCCTCAAGCCGTTGCTAAAGCTGGCATTGCTACTGAATCAATCGCATTAGATCAAGTTGCACAACGTATTTTGGTGGAATTAAAGCATGAGTAAAATAGGGCTGCTCGGTTTCATTGTGATTGCTGTGTGCATTATCTTTGCGCAGCTTTATCATGATGCCCCTTTGAGTAGCCTATTTGATTTGGCAGCTTTTTTGATTGTGTTTGGTGGCACGCTAGGCGCAATTTTAATTCAATCTTCATTCAAACAGTTACAGCATGCATTTAAACAATTAGTTAACCTATTTGCTAGACCTGCTGTGTTATTGGAAATACAGATTAATTTATTAAAACGTTGGTCTGTGATCTCTCGACAAGAGGGGTTGTTAAGTTTAGAAAAGCAAAACACAGATGACTTGGATAGCTTTTCAGAAATGGCCTTAGCTATGCTAGTGGATGGTTGTGACCCTGTGGATTTACAACAGATCCTAGAGCAAGAGATCGAATTAGAAATGGATCAACATGAGCGTAGCGCGCAAGTGTTTGATGCGATGGGCGGTTATAGTCCAACCATTGGTATTATCGGTGCTGTATTGGGCTTGATTCAAGCCATGGCTTTTCTGGACCAACCTGAGTTGTTAGGTCAAGGCATTGCCGTTGCCTTTGTGGCAACCATTTACGGTGTGGCCTTTGCAAACTTTTTGTTTTTACCGATCGCCAATAAGATACGTTTAAATTATCAACACAAAGCGCTATGTAATGAGATGACTATGGTAGGTGTGATTGCCATTGCACATGGTGAAAATAGTTTGTTATTAGAACGTCGATTACACGGTTATTTAGCTAGAGCCGTTTATTAATGCCTATTTATCATAGACGTAACGCACATAAAGCACATAGTAATCATGTTCATCGCTGGACTGTGTCCTATGCTGATTACATGACCTTAATGTTTGCGCTGTTTGTGGTGTTATATGCGGTGTCCTTGAATAACGAAGAAAAATATCAAGAAGTCATTGAAATTATCCAGCAGGCTAGCAAATTTGTAGAAGCGCCGCATAGTGGTTCCAACGCCAATGGTATTCTAACTAAGCGTAGCAACGACATAAAAGACAATACAGGGCCCGCGTTACTCAGCGATGGAGAGGAGTTTGCTTTAGGTCATGTCAGTGAACTTGAGAGTGAGCAACTATCTAGCCCTGCACAAACTTATACAGGCAAGTCCTTACAAGAGTTACAGCTGTCATTAGAATCAACTTTACAGACGGAATTAGAAACTGGTGCATTTAGTGTTGATTTAGAAGGTGACTGGTTAACCATTGAAATGAGTGGACCATTATTGTTTGCCAACGCTAGCCACACCTTATTAAATGGTGCAAAACGCAATATTGAGCAGATAGCTAAAGTATTAGCTCCGGTGAACAATATGTTGAGGTTACGAGGTTATACAGACCCTGATACGATTTCCAATGAGATATACGCGTCTAATTGGGAATTATCAGCAATGCGATCAATTAGTGTTTTAAAAGCATTAGCTGAGCAGGGTGTTGAAGAGCAGCGAATGGTGATGGAAGGCTATGGAAGATTTTATCCGGTGATTAACGGCAATGGCGTTGAAGATAAGTTAAGAAGTCGCCGCGTAGTGATTGCCATCTCTAAATATGCGCTCTATAAAAAGCCATTGATCAGCATTAGGCGGCCAACTGAGCAAAATGCAACAGCAGGGCCTTCAGGTGCAGTAACACCAGACAGCAGTGAAATACGTGAAATATATGGCCCAGATGGGCGACTCATCATTACCACAAGGCAGGAGTGACGGTGAAAATTTGGACTATTTCAAATCAAAAAGGTGGTGTAGGTAAAACCACAACAGTGATTTCGCTGGCGGGTCTGCTGATTGATCGAGGTTACCGTGTGTTGGTCATTGATACTGACCCACATGCCTCTTTAACCAGTTACTTAGAATATGATTCGGACCAGTTACCTGTCAGTCTATATGATTTATTTCAAGATCCAGCGACGACTCGTTCGGGGTTGTTGCAATTGATATTACCCACAGAGGTTGATAATTTATCTTTGATCCCTGCTTCTATGTCCTTGGCGACATTAGACAGAGTGTTAGGTAATCAAGAAGGGATGGGATTGTTTCTCAAGAAACAATTAAAGTTAGTGGAAGACGATTATGATTTTGTATTAATAGATTGCCCACCAGTATTAGGAGTCATGATGGTGAATGCGTTAGCGGCATGTGAGCGTATTCTTATTCCAGTACAAACTGAATTTTTAGCCTCGAAAGGTTTGCAAAGAATGGTGCAAACACTGGGAATTATGCAATATTCTCGGGGTGATGACTTTAACTATTGCATTATTCCGACTATGTTTGATAAACGCACTAGAGCGTCAATTAATACATTAAATGATTTACAAACAACCTATCAAGGCAAAGTATGGAAAGGGGTTATCCCAATCGATACTAAATTTAGGGATGCGAGTTTAGCGCATTTGCCTATCTCACATTATATGAAAAAGTGTAGAGGCGCATTTGCCTACGAAACCTTGTTAAATTATTTGTTACAAACTGAGCAGAATTAGATGAAGAATAACAATAACGAAGCAATGAAAAATTATTTTGACTCGATGCTTCGAGATGATCAAACCGCTGAAGTACCGGTAAGCAAAGAAACAGAATTTGCTGAGCCTGTTCATGTTGATATCTCAACCTTGCCGAAAAATTTAGTGTTTTCGGAGACCGATGTAGCGGTAGAAAAGGCAACGCAACAAAACCAACAAGCAGAACAGGAAGAGTGGCAGAACTTACAGGTTGAAGATAACTTTCAAGTTCTGTTTTTTGAGTTAAATCAGGTTACTTTTGCAATTCCTTTAACCGATTTAGGCGGGATTTATCAGCTTAGCGATTCACTGAACTTCTTAATGGGCAAACCTGCTTGGTTCCGTGGTGTAATGAGCCATAACGAGCGGTTATACAATATTGTGGATACGGCTACTTGGTTGCAGCTAGGTAAAAATGCACAGGATCTTCAATATACGCACTTTATTTTATTAGGCAGTACGGCTTGGGGATTATCCTGTGAAAAGTTGCTTGGTACAGAGTCTCTCAACAAGGATCAAATTAGATGGCGTGATAAAAAAGGATCACGCCCTTGGCTAGCGGGTATGGTGAAGCAAAAAATGTGTGCTTTAATTCATGCAGAAGAGTTAGTGAAGTTATTAAGTCAGGGAATGGACATTCGCAGCTAAATTAAGCTGAATTTAATTAATCAATAAGATAAGTAGAGATAAAAATGAATAGAGAATCTAGTTTGTCAGACAAAGCGTCTAATGATGAAATCTTACAACGTGTTACGTTTCTATTAGATAATGAAACTTACGGCATTAATGTAATGCAGGTACAAGAGATACTGCGTTATACTGAAATTGCAGCTGTACCCGGTGCACCACAATATGTGTTAGGGATTATTAACTTACGTGGTAACGTTGTCACTGTTATTGATACACGTACACGTTTTGGATTAATGCCTGCTGATATTACAGATAGTACACGTATTGTGATTATTGAAGCTGAAAAGCAAGTCATTGGTATTTTAGTAGATAGTGTTGCTGAAGTGGTTTATTTGAAAAAATCAGAGATCGAAGCTGCGCCTCACGTGGGTACGGAAGAAAGTTCACAATTCATTCAAGGTGTCTGCAATCGTGATAGCGGTTTATTAATTTTAGTGGATCTTAATAAATTACTGACTGATGACGAATGGGATGAGTTACATTTGCTGTAAATGATCACGACCTAAATTAGGTGTCTATGTTAATACAATATATTCCTTGGCTAGCGCTTGTGTTAGCCATTGCGAGTTTTGCTACAACATTTTTTTTATTTAAAAAAGTGGCTAAAAAGAACCGTAGTCTTGAAATATTAGTTAAATCTTTATTAGCGCAACAAGAGAGTAATAAAAAGCAGTTTACTGAAGTTCACTCTGGGGCGATTGGTTTAGGTAAGAAGCTACAACAACTGGATCGCACTGTGAATAAGATCCAAGAACATCAAGTGGATCTAGTGGCCTCAGCCCCTGAAAATCGTCTGTACACTCGTGCCACGAAAATGGTGGAATTGGGTGCTAGTATTGAAGAGCTGATGTTGGAATGTGAGTTACCTCGGGCAGAAGCGGAGTTACTGCTTAACTTACATCGTAAATAATCACTGCTTAAGGTAGTGTTTATAGCGTGTATAGATGGGTGGTTACTCTGTAGCATCAGAGTCAGTTAATACTTTCACTTTACTTAATCTTAAACCCTCTCTTAATGCCATTATTGATGGCATTACCGATTTCCTGATAGTTACTCATCGTTGTTTTCTATGGTAGGATCCGCCACTATTTTCTAGGTCTGTTAATAAGGGTAAAAACAATGCTGGAGTGCAAAGATTTAACTTGTGTTCGTGAACAGCGTGTTTTGTTCAAGCAATTAAACTTAATCGTTAAACCAGGCGAGATCCTTCATATTGAAGGGCCTAACGGCGTGGGTAAAAGTAGTTTATTAGCTTTGTTAACAGGGTTGTCTTCTGCTTATTCGGGCGACGTTTATTGGCAGCAACAAAAAATAACTGCGCAACGAGAAACTTATTATCAGGATCTCCTTTACCTAGGGCATAAATCAGGTGTGAAAGCAGAGTTAACAGCCTTAGAAAACTGTCAGGGCTTTCAACGTTTATATTCAAGTCAAACTGATGTTGATCTGTATGATGTGTTACTTAAGGTTGGGTTAGTGGGTTATGAGGATATTCCAGCAGCACAGCTTTCAGCAGGACAACAACGCCGCATTGCATTAGCGAGAATGTATTTCACTGAGTGTAAATTGTGGATCCTAGATGAACCTTTTACTTCCCTTGATAAAGAGGCGATTAAGTCGTTAGAAACATGTTTAATCAAACATGCACAGCAAGGTGGAATAGTGGTGTTAACAACGCACCAAGCTTTATCGATACCTGAAGCCAACTATAAAAAGCTATTTTTAACTAAAGCGACGGTAGAGGAACATTATGTTTAATGTTTTTATACAGGTTGTACGCCAAGATTTGCTGGCTGCATTTCGTCACCAAAGTGCGATTTTAAATCCAATTTGGTTTTTTATTATTGTGGTGACGTTATTCCCATTAGGATTAGGTACAGATCCCACTTTATTATCACGCATTGCGCCAGGCGTTATTTGGGTTGCTGCTTTATTGGCTGCGTTACTCTCTTTTGAACGTTTATTTAAAGATGATTATATTGACGGGTCTTTAGAGCAAATGATGCTTTCTCCCTATCCATTAGCTTGGTTAGTGAGTGCAAAGGTATTAGCGCATTGGTTGTTAACTAGCTTGCCTATTTTAATTATCAGTCCCTTGTTGGCGATTTTTTTATCATTACAAATAGATGCTTTTTATGCACTTTCTCTGACACTACTCATTGGAACACCAATATTAAGTCTATTAGGGGCTATTGGGGTTGCATTAACCGTAGGTTTGCGTAAAGGTGGCATATTGTTAAGTTTGATCATGTTGCCCTTGAGTATCCCTATTTTAATTTTTTCAACAATGGCCGTGGAAGCTGCTGCTTCGGGGCAAGATTATTTAGGTTTTGTGCTGCTGTTAGCGGCTATGTTAGTAGGAGCAATCACCTTAGCGCCTTTTGCTATTGCCGCAGCCTTACGTGTGAGTATCAGTTAACTATGTTTAAGTTAGAGATTTAATTATGTTGAAGTGGTTACACCCCTATGCAAAAGCTGAACACAGTTATGCGTTAGCTGGGAAATTGATGCCTTGGTTTTTAATATTGACCATTCCTAGCTTCCTAGTTGGAATTGTATGGGGATTAGCCTTTGCACCTGCTGATTACCAACAGGGGGATAGTTTTCGTATTATCTATATCCATGTTCCTGCTGCGATGATGGCGATGGCCGCTTACTCAACTATGGCTATTGCAGCTTTTGTTGGGTTAGTTTGGCAAGTGCGTTTAGCGGAAATGGCGGTTGCTGCGACGGCTCCAATTGGTGCTGTGTATACTTTTATTGCTTTATTTACTGGTGCAGCCTGGGGTAAGCCTATGTGGGGGGCTTGGTGGGTTTGGGATGCAAGATTAACTTCTGAACTCATTTTGTTATTTGTTTATATGGGTATTATCGCCTTATATAATGCGTTTTCCGATAAAGTATTAGCAGGAAGAGCAGCCTCTATTTTGACTTTAGTCGGGGTGATCAATTTACCTATTATCCATTTCTCTGTGGTGTGGTGGAATACCCTACATCAAGGTGCCACCATCACTAAATTTGAGCAACCTTCTATTGCCACTGAAATGCTCATTCCGTTATTAATGATGATTTTTAGTTTTGCCACTTTCTTAGGGTTTATGATCTTGTATCGTTTTCGTAATGAGTTGTTACAAAGAGAGCAGCATCGAGCTTGGGTGGTTAAATTAGTGCAAGCTAAGCAACGAGGTTAATATGGCGTTTACATCTTTTTCAGACTTTCTTGCAATGGGTGGTTATAGCTTTTATGTGTGGCTAGCCTATGGTGTTTCTTTACTCAGTGTGATCACCTTAATTAGCCATAGCGTATTGACTAGAAAGAAAATATTTAAGCAAGTGGCGCAACGTTTACAACGTGAAAAACGTATTAAAGCGGCTAATAATAGAGAACATAATTTATGAATCCTAGACGTAAAAAGCGTTTATTGATTACCTCCTCTTTGATCCTAGGTTTATCGCTGGCAATGGGCTTGACCTTGTTTGCACTGCAGCAGAATATCGATCTATTTTATACCCCTAATGAAATCTTAAAGGGCAAAAATGAAACTGGTGTAAAACCTGAGATTGGTCAGCGTTTACGTGTTGGGGGCATGGTATTAACAGGCTCTGTTAAACGTGACCCTGATAGTTTAAAAGTCAGCTTTGATCTAGTGGATAATAAAGCCGGACAAGTAACTGTTTTCTTTGATGGTATTTTGCCGGATCTGTTTCGTGAGGGGCAGGGCATTGTGGCGCAGGGCACCTTAAAAAGCATCAACAGTATTGAAGCCTTTGAAGTACTAGCAAAGCATGACGAAGAATATATGCCACCTGAAGTCGCTGATGCGGTGAAAGGCATGCCTACATTAACTACAGAACCATAGGGCGAGATAGATGCTTCCTGAGATAGGTCAATTCTCTTTAATATTGGCATGTGTATTGTCGTTATTACAAACGGTTTATCCATTGTATGGTGTGCAAACTGGTCACCAAGGTGCAATTCGCAGTGCTAAAATGTTCACTATTTTACAGTTTATTGCAGTGGCAAGCTCCTTTGTTATTTTAGCTTACTTGTTTTTAATCAATGATTTTAGTGTGACTTATATTGCCACTAATTCTAATTCTGCTTTACCTTGGTATTATCGATTATCTGCCGTTTGGGGCGCGCATGAAGGCTCGTTATTGTTGTGGGTCTTTCTATTAGCGACCTGGAGTATTGCCGTTGCATTAATGAGTAGAAACTTACCTGTTGAGTCGATAGCGCGTGTACTGGCGGTGTTAGGTTTATTAGCTTTTGGTTTCTATCTGTTTGTTATCCTGACTTCTAATCCTTTTGAGCGAACGCTACCTTACTTCCCAATTGATGGCCGTGATTTAAATCCGTTACTGCAAGATTTTGGTTTAGTGATCCATCCGCCAATGTTGTATATGGGGTATGTGGGCTTTTCTGTCGCCTTTGCCTTTGCCATTGCAGCTTTATTAGAAGGGCGTTTAGATAGCGCTTGGGCGAAATGGTCTCGTCCTTGGACCATGGCAGCTTGGATGTTCTTAACTGTAGGTATTGCATTAGGCAGCTGGTGGGCTTATTACGAATTAGGTTGGGGTGGCTGGTGGTTTTGGGATCCCGTTGAAAATGCTTCCTTTATGCCCTGGTTAGCCGGGACTGCCTTGATTCATTCTCTAGCAGTGAGTGAGAAGCGAGGTGTTTTTAAATCGTGGACGGTCTTGTTAGCGTTAAGCGCATTCTCATTGAGTTTATTAGGGACTTTCCTTGTACGTTCAGGAGTGCTTGTATCAGTACATGCCTTTGCAAGTGATCCTACTCGCGGGTTATTTATTCTTGGCTTCTTGATCTTGGTGATTGGTGGCGCATTACTCTTGTATGCGGTACAAGCATCTAAGGTGAAAAGTCGCGGCCGTTATGAATTAGCATCGCGTGAGAGTTTATTATTATTGAATAATATTTTTCTGATCGCGGCATTAATTGTGGTGTTATTAGGTACCTTATTGCCTTTGGTACACAAAGAAATTGGGCTAGGGAGCATCTCTATCGGAGAACCTTTCTTTAATCGCATGTTTACCATTTTGATTGTGCCCTTTGCGTTATTTCTTGGGGTAGGCTCTTTGTTCCGCTGGAAGCGTCAAAAGTTAGGTGAATTAGTGAAACCTCTCTTGGCCATTCTATTATTGAGCATAGCTTCGAGTTTGACTTTTCTTTTTGTCTTTGCGCCAGCGTTAACCTGGTTAGCTATGTTAGGGGCATTTTTAGGTTTTTGGATCATAGTGAGTGTGGTGTATGAAATTTATTTACGCTCTACTCATCGTCACCGTTTTATTTCAGGTATTACTAAATTAGGCAATAGTCACTGGGCAATGAGCTTAGGGCATCTTGGGTTAGCTGTGATGATCATTGGTATCACCATGACGCAAAACTATTCCATTGAAAAAGATGTAAAACTAGCGACTGGTGAGCATATTACATTTGAACATTATGACTTTCACTTTGATCAAATTAATGCACTTAACGGAGAAAATTATGTAGGCACGGTAGGCACTTTTTCAGTCACTCATGACCAACAACAAGTAGCTGTGATGCATGCAGAGAAACGTATCTATACGGTGCAGCGTATGCCGATGACCGAAGCAGCCATTGATGCCGGTTTTATTAGAGATCTTTATATCGCCATGGGGGAGCAACTACCTGATGGTGCTTGGGCTGTCCGTATCTATTATAAACCCTTTATTCGTTGGATTTGGTTAGGGCCATTAATTATGGCATTTGCGGGGTTATTAATGATTTGTGATAAACGATACCGCACTAAAAAACCAGCACTCATAGAACCAAAGCATAACAGTGGAGAACAAAATGCTTAACAAACGTCGGATATTAATGTTGTTAGTGCCTTTTGTTATTTTTATTATTGGCGCAATCTTCTTAGCGACGCCCTTATTAAAAGGCAGTGATCCTAGTAAATTAGAATCTGCATTAATTGGGCAACCTGTGCCTAAGTTTACTTTGCAGGATATTTTTAATCAGAATAAACAATACAATGCGGATATTTTCAAAGGTCAGAAAATGTTACTTAATGTTTGGGCGACTTGGTGTCCAACATGTTACGCAGAGCATACCTATTTGAATAAACTCGCTAATCAAGGTTTATATATTGTAGGTATGAATTATAAGGATGATCGCCAAAAAGCGATTCGTTGGTTGAAGGAATTGCATAACCCTTATCAAATCAGTTTATTTGATAAAAGCGGTTTATTAGGATTAGATTTAGGAGTGTATGGCGCGCCTGAAACCTTCTTAATTGATAGCCAAGGCATTATCCGTTATCGTCATGTTGGCGACCTCAATGAACAAGTGTGGAATGATAAGTTGTCTGCTATTTACGAGGAGATGCAATGATTGCTGTTCGTAATATGGCGTTTTACATTGGTTTAATAATATCGATAACTGCGTTGACCAGCTATCCAGCTCAAGCTGCTATTGAGAGCTTTGAATTTGATAATGCACAACAGGAACAAACTTTCTATGAGTTAACTAAGTTATTACGCTGTCCTAAATGTCAAAATCAGAATATTGCCGACTCTAATGCTGAATTAGCAAAAGATCTTCGTAATAAAGCCTATCAATTAGTGAAACAGGGGCAAACCAAAGAGCAAGTTGTCGATTATATGGTGACTCGATTTGGTAACTTTGTTCGCTACGATCCTCCGTTGACACCTGCGACTATTTTTCTTTGGCTAGGCCCGTTACTTTTTGTCATGGGTGGTGTGTTTATTTTAGTGAAACAGGTGAAAACTCAAACAGGTAAAAAGCAAGCTTTAGCCCCACAGGAGAAACAAAAATTAGCCTCATTATTAGCGCAACATGATAGGGATTCAGAGCGATGATCACTCAGCTTGTTATTGCGATTGCCTTAATGTTATTGCTGTTTTCAATATTGATACTATTACCTTTTATCGCTAACAGAAAAAGCCAACTTGACGAACGACGTCGTAATCAACTAAACCATGATTTATATGATATCCGTTTAAAAGAGGTTGAAGCTGACTTAGCGCGAGGGGTAGTCTCTGATCAACAAAGCATAGTGGCTGAATTACAATATAATTTATTGGATGACATCGATGAACAACCTCAGTTAAAAAATAATAATAATAAGATTCTGTGGTTACCTGGAATAATTTTTTTTCTCGTCGCTAGTTTAGCCTTATATTGGTCTGTAGGCTCTTTTCAACAGGTTAACGATTGGCAACAAACATTGCAGCGTTATCCTGATGTTTATCAAAAGTTATTTGAGGAAAATGCACCTGAACCAGAACAACAGGATCTACAGGATCTGATGATCGGATTACGTGTTCACCTTGTTGAACAACCTGATGATTTAAAAGGCTGGCTGTTATACAGCCGTCTTGGCACTATTTTTAATGATGCAGAAATAGCGATTGCAGCAATGGATAAAGCACTCGCCCTTGACCCCGACAATGTTGAAGTCGCCCTAGAGTCGATTGAATTAAAAATGAAAATCGGTGACCAATATGAAAAGACTACTGCAGAATTAGCGCTGAAACTTTTTTTGCAACGTAATCCTGAAAACTATCAAGCGTGGTCTTTGTATGGGCTTATCGCCTTACAGCAGGAAGACTTTGAAGCAGCCATTAAACGTTGGCAAACCGTGTTACCTTTATTGAATGATAGTAGTGGTGAACAAGCGCGAGTATTGAGTAATAGTATTGCCTACGCACAACAACAATTAGCGCTGCAAAAACAAAAAAATAACCCAGTAAGTGCAACTGCACAATATCAAGTCAGTATTACACTGGCAAAACAGGTATCATACACACCTGATAGTAAGCTTTTTATATACGCACAAGCGGTGAATGGTTCTGCAATGCCTATTGCTGCTATTAAACTGGATATTGATAACTTTCCAAAACAGGTCATTTTGTCTGATGCAGATGCTATGATCGAAGGCAGTAAATTAAGTGACCATCCGCAATTTATTATCAAAGCGCGTATCACTATCGATGGCACAGCGAATAAGCAAACTGGTCAATGGTTTGGAGAAAGTCAAATCATTAACGCAGGGGATACCGCACCTGTGAATATTATTATTAATCAACAATCTTAATTTGTAATTTATTACTTGGATGTAACAATATGTTTAGACGACATTTATTGCCAGCGCTCCTATTAATGTTAGGTAGCAACGCTTTTGCTCAATCTGTTCAGGGCAATAAAGACACTTATATGAGTGACCCCATTGAGCCAGTTAACCGTTTAGTATGGGACTTTAACTATTATGTGTTAGATGATTACATCTATCGCCCTGTAACACAAAGCTATGTGGATTGGGTACCAAAAGCAGGGCGTGAAGCGATCAATAATGCAGTACAAAATCTAGAAGAGCCTTCCACCATAGTGAACAACTTATTACAGCTAGAGTTTCAACATGCAACGGATGCCTTTTTTCGTTTTGCATTTAACTCTACATTTGGTGTGTTAGGGTTATTTGATGTCGCTAAATATGGTGGCGTAGAGCGTCGTAGAGAGAGCTTTAGTAATGTGTTGGGTAACTGGTCAGTACCACAAGGTCCCTATTTAATGGTACCAGTCACTGGGCCAAGTTCACCGCGTATCTTAGTGGGGACAATTGTTGATAATTTGTATTTTCCAACAACCTATTTCACTTGGTGGCAAACGGCAACTATCTGGTTTTTTGATGGCTTGGATGCGCGTTCAAGTGTATTGGGGCAAGAAGCTTTAGTAGAGCAATCTTTGGATTCATATACCTTTGTTAAAGAGGCATTTATTCAATCAAGAAAGAGTGCATTACATCAAGACAGTAATGAGTTTTTCCGCTTGAAACTGCAGTCAGAGCAGCAACAAGCTCAAGATCAAGCTGATTTAAGTGACTTTTTAGATGAGATAGATTAGTAAAATAGCAGTAAAAAATAGTCAATAAATACATTCGTTAATAAACAAGGTTGGGCGGTAATGTCAGTTTCAAATTTAATCACTATCGATGGTCCAAGTGGCTCAGGGAAAGGTACTGTGTGTCACATTTTAGCCAAAAAACTAAAATGGCATTTATTAGATAGTGGAGCCTTGTATCGCATCCTTGCTTTTGCAGCATTAAAAAAACAGATCGCATTAAATAACGCTGATGCATTAGCGGCACTCGCCTTAACCTTAGATGTCTCTTTTGTTTCTAATGGTAGCGGTGTCGATACATTATTAGGTGATCAAAATATCGGTGATCAATTACGTACCGAAGTGGTAGGACAAGCTGCCTCAGAAGTCGCTTCTATCGAACAAGTCCGAGCTGCTTTATTAGCTCGCCAACAGGCTTTTTTACAAGCACCTGGTTTAATTGCTGACGGCAGAGACATGGGAACCGTGGTGTTTCCAGATGCGCCAGTAAAAATATTCCTTGATGCAAGTGCCGAAGAACGAGCGCAACGCCGTTTTAACCAGTTGCAAGACAAGGGTTTTAATGTTAGCATCGCGCAAATTTTAAGCGAAATTAAAGAGCGTGATTATCGCGACCGTAACCGAGCTGTTGCTCCCTTACGACCTGCCGATGATGCATTTGTGATTGATTCGACTTCATTAACGATTGATGAAGTGGTTGAGCAAATACTCAACTTTACGGCGCTAAAATTAAAAATTGCAACTGAATAATCAGTTGCGTACTAAAACTGCTTCACGGATGAAGTGGTAATCTTTCTTGCCTCCCATACGAATGGACTGTATGTGGTTGTATAAAATAAGTGTGAATAAATAGATGATGGAATCTTTTGCTGAACTATTTGAAGAATCTCTTCAACAAGTAGAAACTCGCCCAGGTACAATTGTTAAAGGTACAATCGTACGTATTAGCAACAACTTAGTATTCGTTGATGCAGGTCTTAAATCTGAAGCTGCTATCCCAGTTGAAGAGTTCAAGAACGCTGCTGGCGAAGTTGAAGTTGAAGTTGGCGATGTTTGTGATGTAGCGTTAGACGCTGTAGAAGACGGTTTCGGTGAAACTAAACTTTCTCGCGAAAAAGCTAAACGTCACGAAGCTTGGATCCAATTAGAGAAAGCGTACGAAGACCAAGAAACAGTTATCGGTGTTATTAACGGTAAAGTTAAAGGTGGTTTCACTGTTGAATTAAACGGTATCCGTGCTTTCCTACCTGGTTCATTAGTTGACGTACGTCCAGTACGTGACACTGCTCACCTTGAAAACAAAGATATTGAATTCAAAGTGATCAAGCTAGACCAAAAACGCAACAACGTTGTTGTATCTCGTCGTGCTGTTATCGAAACTGAAAACAGTGTTGAACGTGATGAGCTTCTTGAGAACCTACAAGAAGGTCAAGAAGTTAAAGGTATCGTTAAGAACCTAACTGACTACGGTGCTTTCGTAGACTTAGGTGGTGTAGACGGCCTATTACATATCACAGATATGGCTTGGAAACGCGTTAAGCACCCAAGTGAAATCGTAACTGTTGGTGAAGAAATCAACGTTAAAATCCTTAAGTTTGACCGTGAGCGCACTCGTGTTTCTCTAGGTCTTAAGCAATTAGGTGAAGATCCATGGGTTGCAATCGCTAAGCGTTACCCAGAATCAACTCGTCTAACTGGTAAAGTGACAAACTTAACTGATTACGGTTGTTTCGTAGAAATTGAAGAAGGCGTAGAAGGTCTTGTTCACGTTTCTGAAATGGATTGGACTAACAAAAACATCCACCCATCTAAAGTTGTTAACTTAGGTGATATGGCTGAAGTTATGGTTCTAGATATCGACGAAGAACGTCGTCGTATCTCTCTAGGTCTTAAGCAATGTAAAGCTAACCCGTGGGAAGAGTTCTCTTCAACACACGATAAAGGACAAAAAGTTTCTGGTAAGATTAAATCTATCACTGACTTCGGTATCTTCATCGGTCTTGACGGTAACATCGACGGTCTAGTTCACCTTTCTGACATCAGTTGGGAAGTTGAAGGCGAAAAAGCTGTACTTGACTACAAAAAAGGCGACGAAATCGAAGCTGTTGTATTACAAGTTGACCCAGAGCGCGAACGTATCTCTCTAGGTATCAAGCAAATCGCTGCTGACCCATTCAATAACTACCTAGCAGAATTCAAGAAAGGTGCTATCGTTACTGGTACTATCTCTGAAGTTGATGCTAAGGGTGCTACAGTTACTCTTACTGAAGGCGTTGAAGGTTACATCCGTGTTGCAGATATCTCACGTGACCGTATCGAAGATGCATCTACAGTATTAAAAGCTGGTGAGTCTGTTGAAGCTAAATACGTAGGTGTTGATCGTAAAAACCGCGTAATCAGCCTATCTATCAAAGCGAAAGATGAAGCAGATGAGAAAGATGCTATCGATAGCTTGAAGCAACAAGACGAAGCAAGCATGGGTAATGCAATGCTAGACGCGTTTAACGCTGCTAAAGGTAAATAATTAAATGTGGCTGGCAACAGTCACGTTTAAAGCATTAACCTGGAGTCTGTTTTAATTTGTATTCAAATAATACGAGGTAAGTTATGACTAAGTCTGATCTAATCGAAAGACTAACCAGCAAACACTTTCAATTGTCGGTTAAAGAAGTTGAAGATAGTGTGAGAGAAACGTTGACTCTGATGACTAATTCTTTGGCTTCTGGCGAAAGAATTGAAGTACGAGGTTTTGGCAGTTTTTCTTTACATTACCGTGCCCCACGTATCGGCCGTAATCCTAAAACAGGTGATAAGGTTGAACTGGGTGGTAAATATGTTCCCCATTTTAAACCGGGTAAAGCGTTGAGAGAACGTGTTAATGCGTTAAATACCTAGATATACAAATGGTGCCGAAAGGCACCATTTTTTTTACCTGTCTATTATTACCTGCTTTAATTGCCCAACTGTATTAAATTGATCACTATCTGCGTCGATAATCATAAACGATGCATATCAATGATTTATTCCCTGAATGATTTATAATACACTCAGTACATCTTGTTCTTGTGTGGGTATCAGTATGAAAAGATTTCTAACTATATTAATCACAGTGATATTTTTTATTGTTGTGATTGTGTTGGGTTTACAAAACCAACAACTTGTTACATTTAATTATCTTATTGCGCAAAATGAATTACGCTTATCAACCTTAGCAGCGATTATATTCTCCTTTGGTTTTGTTATTGCTCTGGGTTTAGGTAGCTATTTCCACTTGGCGTTAAAAATGAAATGCCGTCAATTAAATAAATTGAATATAAAACAGCGTAGAGAGTTAAATGATTTACGCGACCGTATCGAAAAAGATTAATTCTTAGTGCAAGAAATATTCTTCCTCCTACTCCCGGTAGCAGCCTTTTATGGTTGGTATATGGGTGTGCGCAGCGTTTATCAAAAGAAACAAAAAAAGGGTAATCAGCTAAGCAGGGAGTATGTGCAAGGCTTAAACTTCCTACTCAATGAACAACCGGATAAAGCGGTTGATCACTTTATTGCTTTGCTTGATGTTGATGATGAAACCATTGAAACCCACCTTGCCTTGGGTAATTTATTTCGCCAAAACGGCGAAGTAGATCGCGCAATTCGTATCCACCAAAACTTAATTGCAAGACCCTCTTTAACCCTTGAGCAACGTGATTTAGCCATGTTGCAACTGGGTAAAGATTTTTATCAATCTGGTTTATTTGATCGAAGTGAAGAAACCTTTATTCAACTTAAAGAGTCACCAGAATACAGACAAGTCGCATTAGAAAATTTATTACTTATTTATCAACAGTTAAAAGATTGGCAAGAAGCGATTAACTGTACTGAGCAAATGGATAAAGTAGGTAAGTCGCAAGCTAAACCAAGAACATTATCTTACTTATATTGTAGTCTGGCTGATCAGATGCAAAAACCAGAGCAGCAAAAGCAAGCAATTAAGTTATATCAAAAAGCTTTAACGACTTTTCCTAAGTGTATTCGTGCTTGTTTAGCGATGGCTGATTACTATGAGAAAAATCAGCAGCTAGATAAAGCACTACAGATGTTAGAGCAGGTACCTGAGTTAGATATCGACTTTACTGAAGTGATTTTAGAAAGGTTATATACCTTACACAAACAAGCTAATACTGAACAAGATCTAATGCACTATTTGAAACGTATTATTCAATTAGGTGCAGGCGCTAGCGCGGTTATTATGTTGGCTAAATTGATCGCTGAATTTGAAAGTATTGAGCAAGCACAAAGCTTTATGTTACAAGAATTACGTCGCAACCCAACTATGAAAGGTTTTAATCACTTGATGACCTATCATTTGAGTTTAGCGCAATCGGATAATGAAAAAGAGAGCCTACTATTTTTACATAAACTAGTGAGTGAGCAGATCACTTTTAGGCCTCAATATCGCTGTCAAAAATGTGGTTACTCCACTAAAAAGTTATTTTGGCAGTGTCCATCCTGTAAAAGTTGGGGGCGTATTAAACCCATTAGAGGATTGGATGGCGAATAAATTTTTTAAGAATGATCAGGTTAATTAACCCCGCAGATAGGAAGAGAGATGAGTCAACTAGTCGACCCAAAAGTTGTTATTGCTTTAGATTATGATAACAAAGCGCAAGCACTTGCTTTTATAGAGCAGTTAGATCCTACCACTTGTCGTTTAAAAATCGGCAAAGAGATGTTCACACATTTTGGTCCTGAATTTGTGCAGTTATTAGTCGCTAAAGGGTTTGATATATTTCTTGATCTAAAATTCCATGATATTCCAAATACCGTGGCTAAAGCAGTAAAAGCAGCTGCGGACTTAGGGGTGTGGATGGTTAATGTTCATGCCAGTGGCGGTCGCCGAATGATGGAAGCTGCAAAAGCGATCTTAGAACCATATGGCGATAAAGCGCCGCTATTAATTGCTGTGACAGTATTAACTAGTATGGATCAAAGTGACCTAATAGAATTAGGTATTGAGCTAACACCGGCAGAGCAAGTTAAACGCTTAGCCCTATTGACTAAGTCTTCTGGTTTAGATGGTGTGGTATGTTCATCGCACGAAGCAGAAGAGTTAAAAGCGCTACTGGGTAAAGAGTTTAAACTAGTTACACCAGGCATTCGTCCTGCAGGAAGTGATGCAGGTGACCAGCGTCGTATTAAAACACCTAAACAAGCGATCGAGAGTGGTTCTGACTACTTAGTAATTGGTCGTCCTATTACACAAGCTGATAACCCAGTAGCTGTATTACATGATATTAACGATTCATTAAAATAATAAAGATCGTTAAGGAAGCTTAAGCTTTATGAAAAAAATCGATATGAATAAGTACAAAGCAGATTTTATGCAAAAATTTGCTTTTGATTTTAAGCAATGGATGTCACCAGCAATTCGTGACTATTATGCGTTATTTCTTAAAACAACTCATTATAAAAGAGCGCACCTATTAGCTTGGATCAAAGAGTATTCGGTTTTAGAAAATGGACGTTCTGTGCAAGTTGCACAACAACCAATACAAGTTTCAGCAGAAGCGCGTGAACTATTTTTATGCTTACAAGCAAAAATAGGGGAAGAGGTACATGTTGGTGAGTGGTTGACTATTACTCAGGATAAAGTCGATCAATTTGCTAATGTGACTGGCGATCACCAGTGGTTACATAATGATGTTGAGCGAGCAAAAGTAGATTCTCCTTTTAAAACTACTATTGCCCATGGTTTTTTAACCTTGTCGCTATTACCTTATTTAACCGATAGTGTTGACCCTGAGCGTCCAGCTTATGCGAATGCAAAAATGACGGTTAACTATGGATTGAATCAAGTGCGCTTTCCCTATCCGGTTAAAACCGGTTCAGTGATTCGAGCGCATAGCCGTTTAATTAAAGTTTCTCCTATTAAACGTGGCCTTGAGATCGAAAAAGAGATCTCCGTAGAGATCCAAGGAACACGTCGTCCTGGCTGTGTTGCTGTTTCTGTGGTTCGAGTTTACTTTTAATTCAATTAGTTAGAGTTTTAAATTTATATATAAGGCGTTGGATCTAATGATTCAACGCCTTTTTTTATGGGAAAATTAATTAGATAAAAGTGCTAAAGATCTTTTTTCTTCGGTCGATATAGTAATTAAGTCTGAACATTGACTGCTTTAACAAGGAACCGTTAACAGAAAGTAATTAATGATAATCAAGGAAAAACATTAAAGTTATTTTTTAAGCGGTCGATAAAACACTATGACAAACAATTACAACTAACTTCATTATTATGAATTTAAAAAGATATAAACCAAGGAGCTCATCATGGCATCAGTAGTAAACACAAATGTAATGTCGCTTAATGCACAACGTCAATTAGGCAAAACGCAAGCAGCATCAAACCAAGCAATGGAACGTTTATCTTCTGGTTTGCGTATTAACAGCGCAAAAGATGACGCTGCTGGCTTAGCAATTTCAACGGGAATGAATTCTCAAATTAAAGGTTTAACTCAAGCGGTTCGTAACTCGAATGACGGTATCTCAATGGCGCAAACTGCAGAGGGTGCGATGGATGAGATGACTAACATCTTACAACGTATGCGTGAACTATCAGTGCAATCTGCCAATGATACAAATTCATCATCTAACCGTCAGGCAATCCAAGAAGAAGTTGATCAACTACATGATGAGCTTGACCGTATTGCTACCACGACTGAGTTCAATGGTAGAAAAATTTTAGATGGTTCTGGCGGTTCTGCAACATTACAGATTGGTGCTAACGAAGGTCAAACATTAAGTTTCTCTATCGATTCCGTATCAACCAATGACCTTGGTCTAAATGGTGGTTTAAACAAAGGTGAATTAAACGGTGGCCGTGTAAGTGGTGCTACAACTGGTACTGCTGGTGAAATGTTAGTAAATGGTGTTGATATTCCAGCATCTGAAAGTGGTTCAGCAACTGATATTGCTAAAGCAATTAACCTTAAAACAGCAGAAACGGGTGTTAGTGCAAGTGCTTATAACGTTATTCAAGGTAGTGATGAAAGTACCACAGTAACGGGTGTGACTAATGGTATGACTATCCAAGTAGGTACTGGTAGTGCAGTGACACTTGGAGCGACATCTTCAATGGATAGCTTAGTTGAAACAATCAACCGTGATGTAGCTGGCGTAACCGCTTCACTGGGTGATAAAGGTGAGTTAATCATGACTAACGACACAGGTGAAGATATCATCGTGGGTGGTGGTCAAGCAGCTTCAACGGGTGTAACTGACGGTACTTACACGGGTTACATTGCTTTAGATAGTGCTGATGATAGAGCTATCTCTGTTACTGGTACAGCAACGGCTAACGCTGGTTTTACTGTCGCTAATGGTGCTGATTCAATTACTGGTGGAGTAGCAACAACAGCTAACATCACTGAAGCAGATAAATTACAAATCAATGGAGTTGATATTGGTCCTGCAACACTTGCTACAGATGCGGATGTAATTGCACATATTAACTCTTACTCTGATCAAACCGGTGTCACTATTTCAGGTACAGCAGCTGCAGGTTACCAATTCTCTGCCGACGACGGTGTTGGTATTGAAGTAACATCAAGTGCTTCTACACAAGCTGGACGTACTGCTGCACTAACAACTTTAGGTATGCAGAGTGAAATGGGTGGTAAAGTAATTGATAGCCTAGGTACTAATGTATCGACAATGAATAGTGCTTCAAATACGATCACTAAAGTGGATGATGCATTATCTAAAATCAGTTCTTCACGAGCTGGATTAGGTGCGATTCAAAACCGTTTAGATTCAACTATCTCTAACTTAGAAAATGTTTCTCAAAACTTGTCTGCATCTAACTCTCGTATCCAAGATGCTGACTTTGCTTCAGAAACATCTAATATGAGTAAAGCGCAGATTCTACAACAAGCAGGTACTTCAATGCTTTCACAAGCTAACTCATCTGCTCAAAGTGTATTATCACTACTTGGTTAATCCATTAGGATGGCTACTAAGTAATTGATTTAATAGCCTCCTATATATTAGGGGGCTTTATTGCTTATTTGATACGATAAAAGAGGTTGATTATGTCAGAGCTCAATAGCGTGAACCCAACAATGGGATATCAAACATCCAATATAGATAAACCAATCTCGTCTGTTAATCAGGTAATGGACAGCTTAACTCAAAATATTAGAGGAGAAAAAGCATTTACTCCTGAACCAGATACTTCTGTTGCATTAAGTGCAGAAGAGATAGCGCAAACAGTACAAGAGATGAATGAATTTTTGCATGATATGAAACGTAACTTATCATTTTCAGTAGATGATGAATTAGGCAAAAGTGTCATTATTGTAAAAGATTCAGATAGTGATGAAGTGATTCGACAAATTCCCTCTGAGGAGTTAGTTGTGTTACGTAAAAAAATGGATGATGTAGCCGGTATTTTATTTGATACTAAGGTTTAATATCTGTTTTGTGTAAATCAAATAATGTGTTACTGACTATTGCTTAATAAAAATGATAATAAAGTTTAATGTAACACGGTATTTTATGGGCATTTAAAGACTATTATGGCTTATATTTTGCTTACAACTTAGGTTAGCAGGTTAATATAAAGTAACATACAGAGCAATAAGGAACAGCAATGACATCGATTACATCAACTGGCTTAGGGTCAGGACTTGATATTAATAATATCGTGACTGCCATTGTTGCAGCAGAGAAAGATCCTGCAGCTGCCTCCATATTAGCTGACACCACAGAAGCCACTGAAAAAATCTCCGCTTTTGGCACCATCAACAGTGCGCTATCCGATTTTCAAGACTCTTTTGCAGACCTATCCCGCTCCTCAACTTTTTCTGCAACGAGTGCTAGTAGCAGTGATGAATCGATCCTAACGACAACCCTTGGGATAGGTGCTGAAACAGGTAGTTGGAGTTTTGAAGTTAAACAGCAAGCCAAAGCACAAACCATCGCTTCAGCACCTGATAAATCTTATTCGGAAGCGACTTCACAGGTGGGTACAGGTACCATTAGTTTTAGCTATGGTACGTATAATGATGACGGGACATTCTCCATTAATCCTAATAAACCCGTTGAAAGTCTTACCATTGATTCTGAAAATAACTCACTAGATAAAATGCGAGATGCTATTAATGAAGGGGATTATAGTGTCTCTGCATCATTAATTAATGACGGCAATAATTACCGCTTAGTGTTGATTAATAAAGAAACGGGTGAAGAAAATGCCATGCAGCTCACTGTGGAAGATGATGATGGTATTAATAATGATGCGGTAGGTTTATCTGCCTTTACTTTTACCAGTGACAACAAGAGCATGGAGCAAACTTCCGTTGCACAAAATGCGATAATGGTCATGGATGGTATCGAAATCAGTCGTCCAAGTAATAATATTAAAAATGTGATTGAAGGTGTGACCCTTAATATAGCTGGTGAGACGGAGCCAAATAGTAAAGTATCATTAACGATTGTGCCTGATATGAGCACAGTTGAAGAGCAAATTTATGCCTTTGTTGAAAATTATAATGGCACCGTTAAACAGATGAATGCCTTAAGTACCTACGGTGCAGATGTTCGAAGTAATGGCATTTTAAGTGGTGATTCAACAGTCCGTAATATTAAAGGGCAGATGCGTAATATATTAAATACTAACATTTCACACCTTGAAGGTAGTGTGCGCAGTTTTGCTGATTTAGGTATGTTAACTAATCGTGATGGTACCTTAGCGCTTGATGCTGAAAAGCTGAATAAGATAATGGCTACAGATATGCAAAGTATTGCCGATTTCTTTACCGCTTCAGGTGGAGCTACTGACGCAGAGATTGATTATGAAAGCAAAGGTAGATCCACTGTGCCTGGATCTTATGATATTACTGTGATGCAGCTGGCAAGCAAAGGTGAGTTAAGTGGGACCTCAGCTATTTCCGTGCCATTTAGTATCGATCAAGATAATGATAGTTTTAAAATGCGTTTAGATGGTTATCTATCCGGTGATATTGAACTGACTTCAAAAACCTATGAAAGTATTGAAGAGTTTACTACAGAATTACAATCAAAAATAAACTCAGATCCTAACTTTGTTGAAAATGACTTAAACGTGAGTATTTTGGAAAATGCTGGCGTCATTTCTATCGTCTCCAACGCTTATGGCTCAAGGTCGACCGTGGCGATCACTGAAATAGAAGACCCTGGCTTTTTCTCTTCACAGTTAGGGTTAACAGTTGCAGGTGGCACTGCAGGGCAAAACGTAGCAGGTTTAATTGATGGCATAGCGGCAACAGGTCGTGGTCAATTTTTAGAGTCTACTGAAGGCAATTCAAAAGGTTTAAAAGCGGTGATCACAGGCGGTGAGTTAGGCGATAGAGGGAAAATATCCTATTCGCAAGGGATTAGCTCTATGTTGAACGGTATGCTTGATGGGATTATCGATAGTAATGTTAGTTCATCGGATGGTGATATTGATGTCAGTGGTTCTACCATAGATACGAAATTCGATTCTTTGTATAAACAGATAGGCTCTCTAGAGGAAGAGAAAGAGAGTTTAACCTTTAGAATGGAAAACCTAGAAGAGCGTTTATATTCGCAGTTTAATGCGATGGATACCGCCGTTTCTAACCTCAACTCGATGAAAGACTATTTAAAATCGGCACTTGATGCGTTACCTGGGTATACCAAAGAGAAGTAATGAGCCTTCTAAAGTCATGTCTTTAAAAAGCGCTTGTTTACTTATAGGCGTTAATTTTTTTCTTATTACGTTGCAAAATAAGTGCTTTTTCTTTTAAATCTTGGCCGACTTTTTCCGCTCTACTTTGTAAAGTATCAAGCCTCTCCTGTAGTTGATTAAGTGGCGCAATAGCAGAGATTAATTGCGCCTCCGTTAGGCTGCTGATGCAAGCCTTTAATTGCTTTCCAAACATCTCCTGTTGTTGAAGAAACTGTTCGTATTGTTGTTCATCCAATAACTTATGAAGCTGTTGTTCAGAGTCAAGTAAGGTTTGAATACCTGTTGCTAGATCTGTCATGGTAGCCTTTTAACGATTGGTTAACGGTTATACTGTTGGCGTATATCTAATGGGATTCCATCCCAGCCCGATTTAATTTCAGTGATTAATTTTAATACTTCAGTCAAGGGTTCAGCATCATTGTGACGTGTTGCCTGATTAACTCGACGGATCATATACGCGTATAAATCGTACAGGTTGGTTGAGATCTCTCCGCCTTTTTCCATATCCAAACTATTTTGTAATTCGCCGATTAAGCCAATTACACGGGTTAACATGGTATTCCTATTTTCAATCTCTTTACGCTCTATTGCCCCTTTAGCACCAGCTAGGTTCCCTTGTATGTGCTGCATAATCAAAGAGACTAAGGTATGAGGATCAGCCTGCTCAATGTTATTCATACTGGAGTTTTTATATTGTTGAAGCGAACGACGCATATTACTTTCCTTGCTAAAAAACAGTTAATCTATGATGTTTTATGTATGTCTAATATTTAAAAGCCAGTGTCTATCTGTGATAGATTTATTATTGATCTACTGTCTTTTACTATTGTAGTTTTTACCTACTAGGGTAGCCAGCTTTATGACTATTTACGACTTATTGAATAGAACAAGCAAAATATATGCCTGTTATGTAGTAACTAGGCTTAAAATAATAACTTTTTATTGATAACAGAGTATTAAAATATATTCAGGTGTCATTTTACGGGCATTGTCATCTTTTTGACGATTTTACATGCAAAAATAATAAATTACTCTACACTATTAGGTAGTTTAATTTTTATGGATATTAATTATGCAGCAACGCGCTTCAATTTATTTAGTGGATACCACAGCGGAACAAACAGCGATATTAGAAACTGTTTTACAATTTGTCGGCGAAACTTATCAAATAATAAATTTTGAAGACCTTGAGCAGCAATTGACGCAATCTCCCGCGTTAGCTGTTATTTATGGTGACCAAGCAAGTCATCTAAGTGCTGCATTAGCTGCATTTCCAAAGGTACCTTTTATTAGTTTTTCTGGTGATGTCACTGATCTTGATGGCAATCATATTGGTGTACTTAGTGTACCTATCATTTATTCAGAATTAACCCAATTACTGCATTATTGTCAAAACTTCTTAAACCCAAACCACCAATTGAGTAAGGCTAATAAGTATTTAATTACGTCCTTGGTGGGTAAAGGGCAACGTATTCAAGAAATCCGCTATTTGGTTGAACAGGTAGCTGAAAGTAATGCTAATGTTTTAGTATTGGGTGAATCGGGTACTGGTAAGGAAGTGGTTGCTCGTGCAATTCATCAAGTATCTAATCGTAAAAAAGGTCCTTTTGTACCGGTAAACTGTGGAGCAATTCCTGCTGAGTTATTAGAAAGTGAGTTGTTTGGTCATGAGAAAGGAGCCTTTACTGGTGCTTTTTCTTCACGTAAAGGTCGCTTTGAATTAGCTGAAGGTGGCACACTATTCTTAGATGAAATTGGTGATATGCCAATGCCGATGCAAGTGAAGCTGTTACGTGTACTTCAAGAGCGTACCTTTGAACGAGTAGGTGGTACTAAGTCAATTCAAGCAGATGTTCGTGTGGTAGCGGCCACCCATCGTAATTTAGAAGAGATGATTGTTGAAGGGACTTTCCGAGAAGACTTATTCTATCGTCTAAATGTATTCCCAATTGAAAAACCAGCCTTGCGTGACCGCCAAGAAGATATTCCATTACTGCTGCAAGAGTTATTATCTCGTCTAGAGGGGGAGCATAAAGCGACGTTACGTTTTACTCAACGTGCATTGGATTCGTTGATGCAACATAGTTGGCCGGGTAATGTGCGTGAATTGTCTAACTTACTTGAGCGATTATTAATTTTACACAGTAATAAGATTATTGATATTACTGAGCTACCAGTAAAATACCGCTACTTAGACAATCAAGGTGAAGCGGTTGATCAGGTACAATATAGCATTGAGCAAGAAGAGTTAATGGAGCGTGATGCGTTATCAGGTATGTTTGGTGGTACACCGATATTATCCGATGAAAGTGAAATAGAAGATGAGTCTTTAGGTTTCTTAGGTCACCTGCCTGCAGAAGGAATGAATTTAAAAGATAAGTTGGTGGAGTTTGAAATTGAGATGATCCGCCAAGCAATCGACTCTCAAGATGGCGTGGTATCGCATGCCGCAGAGTTGCTATCAATGCGTCGTACAACCTTAGTAGAAAAAATGAAAAAGTATGGTTTAAATAAAGAAGGTTAACCACTTTTAGCTAAGAAGGTTGATGACTCTTAGCCATATTCTCTACCCTATAAAACCGTGCTATCAGCACGGTTTTGTGTTTTTAAAATCCTTTCTTTTATCAAAATTAAACTGTCATTTTTATGGCGATTACAGTTTATCTTGTTGTTAATTATGGTTATTTATTGTTTGGCATAATAACTGCTTAGTAGTGATATCTATACTTATTTATTAGGTGTCGCCATGACCAAAACAGAATCGACTCAAGCATCATCATTACAAACAGAAAGCTATGTAGGAGAGTTAGAGCAACTTCGTGCTCAAGCTAACTATATGGATCAATTGTACAATGAATTGCCTTCTGGTTTGATTGTTATTGATGGTAATGGGATTGTTGAGCAAGCAAATCGTGTGGCGATACAACTATTGGGTGAACCATTAGAGAATATGCGTTGGAGCGATATCATTAAACGCTCATTTAGCCCTAAAAATGATGATGGTCATGAAATTTCATTAAAAAATGGTCGCCGTATTCAGCTCTCTATCTCATCATTGGAAGGTCAGCCTGGTCAGCTTATTCTCCTCACTGACTTAACACATACTCGTCAATTGCAAGAGCATGTTGCTACCTTAAAGCGTTTGTCTTCATTAGGAAAAATGGTGGCTTCATTAGCGCATCAAATACGCACACCTTTATCTGCCGCTATGTTATACGGTGCTAATTTAGCCAATAAAACCCTTAATGAAACAGCCCGTTCACGCTTTCAAGGTAAGCTAATGAATCGTTTGCAAGACCTAGAAACACAGGTCAACGATATGTTGTTGTTTGCACGTAGCGGTGAGCAAAAAATAGTTGAAGAGGTCTCTGTTGCTGCACTGTTAGAAGAGGTTAAGAATGCCAGTGATGCCATGATGTTAAGTGTGTCAGGGAAGCTGCAGTGTAAATTACCTGATCCAGACCTGTTTATCCTTGCGAATAAAAATGCCCTAACTAGTGCCATGACCAACCTTATTTCTAATGCCGTTGAAGCAACAGGGCAAGGTGCTCAACTGTATATTAGTGCGATTCAGCGTGGTGAAGACAAAATTGAAATTTCAGTGATGGACAATGGACCAGGTATTGAAAAACAACGTTTAGCAAAAGTGATGGAGGCCTTTTATACCACCAAGTCGCAAGGTACCGGGTTAGGGTTAGCCGTAGTTCAAGGTGTAGTGCAATCTCATAAAGGCACAGTAGAAGTAAAATCAGAAGTGGGTAAGGGCAGTTGCTTCACCCTAGTATTACCACTTCACCGTGTGCAATTAAGTAAAGTAGTAGGAGCTTAACTATGAGTCATAATCAATCTCAAGGTAAATTATTAGTTGTTGAAGACGATGCTGGTTTACGTGAAGCTCTAATAGACACTCTTATGCTAGCAGGTTATGACTGTCAAGAAGTCGACAGTGCAGAGTCAGCGTTAATCGCTTTAACGAAATCAACCTTTGATTTAGTGGTCAGTGATATCCAAATGGGGGGAATGAGCGGTTTAACGCTATTACAAAATATCAAAAGTAAATACCCTGAAACACCAGTACTATTAATGACTGCTTACGCCACTATTGACGACGCAGTAAAAGCAATTCGTGATGGTGCTATAGACTATTTAGCTAAGCCGTTTTCTCCGGAAGTTTTATTAAATCAAGTGAGTCGTTATGCGCCTGTGCATAAAGTGCCTTCGTGTACGCCTGTGTTTGGTGATCCTTCAACGGCTGCTTTATTAAGTGTGGCTGAAAAAGTCGCTGCCACCGATGCATCAGTTATGATCACCGGGCCAAGTGGTTCAGGTAAAGAGGTCTTATCGCGTTATCTACATGACAAATCAGCACGTAAAGATAATCCTTTTATTGCTATTAATTGTGGGGCTATTCCTGAAAACATGTTGGAAGCAACCTTATTTGGTTATGAAAAAGGCGCTTTCACAGGGGCTATTCAAGCCTGTCCTGGTAAATTCGAGCAAGCACAAAATGGTACGATTTTATTAGATGAAATTACCGAAATGCCATTGGAGTTACAGGTTAAGTTATTACGTGTTTTACAAGAGCGAGAAGTGGAACGTTTAGGCTCTCGTAAAACCATTAAATTAAACATTCGAGTATTAGCGACCAGTAACCGAGATCTGAAAAAAGCAGTTGAAGCCGGTATCTTTCGTGAGGATCTGTATTACCGCTTGAATGTTTTTCCACTGCAATGGTTACCATTAGCGCAGCGCAAAGGGGATATTTTACCTCTAGCAACACACTTATTAGCTTATCACGCAACAGATCAAGCGTTAGCGATTCCTAGTTTATCCGCACAAGCTGAACAGTTATTGGTTAATTATACTTGGCCAGGTAACGTACGTGAGTTGGATAACGTCATGCAACGTGCATTGATTTTATCTGTGGGTGAAGTGATTGGTTGTGAAGCTTTGATTTTAGAAGACCAACAATTTGAACATATTCTACAACCTGCAGTGATCAGTACAGATACAATTATAAATACTAGCCCAATAGAGCAACCAAAAAATACCAATAGTGATGCAATAGCGAATGATGATGGTTTAGGTCAAGGTTTGAAGCAACAAGAGCAGAAAATGATCCTAGATGCGTTACATACTTGCCGTGGTAAACGTAAAGATGTTGCTGAATTATTAGGGATTAGTCCACGCACCTTACGTTACAAAATTGCCCGTATGAAAGAACAGGGTATCGCTTTACCTGCTTAATAATAGATAGCGTTTAACTATGTTAATTATCAATAATTACTGAAAAGAGATCTAACGACAGTTTATGTCTTGAAAATAAGAACTATTATCAATAGAATGAGTTTGAAATTAACTTATACACTTATTTAAAGGAAGAGATATGTCTATTAAAAAAGGTTTAACTGTCTTGTTTGCTGGTGCTTCTGTGCTGGCTAGCTCAATGTCATTAGCGGCTGAAGAGGTTAATGTTTATTCTTATCGCCAACCTTTTTTGGTTGAGCCTATGATGAAAGAATTCACTGCCGAAACAGGTATCAAAGTGAATATTTTATTTGCTAAAAAAGGCTTGATTGAGCGTATTAAACGAGAAGGGCAGTTATCAACAGCTGACCTTATGTTAACTTCTGATTTTAGTCGTTTAGCTTTATTTACTGAAGATGGCTTAGCGCAACCAGTAAATAGTGAAGTGTTAGATCGTAATATTCCAAGTAAGTTTCAAGGTGAAAAGAAACAATGGTTTGCGCTAACTAGCCGTACTCGTAATATCTATTCTTCTGTTGAGCGTGTTGGTCCTGTACCAACTATTACTTATCAAGACCTTGCGACCCCTGCTTTTAAAGGCAAGGTATGTATGCGCTCTGGTAAACATCCATACAATGTTTCATTATTAGCTTCTATTATTGCCCATGAAGGTGAAGCAAAAGCAAAAACTTGGTTAGAAGGTTTAAAAGCTAACTTAGCGCGTAAACCACAGGGTAACGACCGTGCACAAGTGAAAGCAGTAAAAGAAGGTTTATGTGATTACGCATTAACTAACAGTTACTATCTTGGCAAAATGCTCAATGATCCAAAACAGGTTTCTTGGGCGGAATCAGTACATATCAACTTCCCTAATCAAGCAACAACGGGTACGCATATGAATGTTAGTGGTATTGCTTTAGTGAAGCATGCGCCTAACAAAACTAATGCAATTAAACTGATGGAATTCTTATCGGGTGATGTTGCTCAAGAGATGTATGCGGAAATCAATTACGAATACCCAGTAAAAGAAGGGGTTAAACCTTCGAAATTAGTTGCATCTTGGGGACAATTTAAAGAAGATGAGCTTAAATTATCAGAGGTAGCTGCACAGCATGAAGCAGCTATTAAGTTACTGGATGAAGTGAAATTTGATCTCTAAATCGTTCAACCCATACAAGTTACTACCTTGGGTAGTAACTTGTATTTTGTTATCCCCTGTTCTTGCTATCTTTTTAAACGCTTTTAGTTTTGATCAAAGTGGCAGTTTTCAACACCTTTTAAATACCGTTTTACCGACTTATATCAGCAACTCTGTGTTGGTGATTGTGTTAGTTGTATTAATTAGTCTGGTCTTTGCCTTACCCTGTGCATGGTTTGTTGCTTGTTGTGAATTCCCAACGCGACAAAAGTTACAGTGGATTTTAATGTTACCCTTGGCGATGCCTCCCTACATTGTAGCTATTGTGTATACGGATCTCTTAGACTTTGCAGGCCCTGTTCAGCTTACTCTGCGAGATTGGTTTGGTTGGGAATCTATTCATGATTATTACTTCCCAGATATTCGCACACTGTTTGGCGCTTCATTTGTTTTAGCCTTATCACTTTTTCCTTATTTATATCTATTACTCCGTGGTGCTTTTTTAACACAGTCTGCTGGATTGTTTCAGGCAGCAAGAACCTTAGGGTTATCACCTTATCAGGCATTTTGGCGAGTGAGTATTCCACTGTCACGGTCGGCAATGGCTGTTGGTATCTCTTTGATCGCGATGGAAACCTTAGGTGACTTCGCCACCGTTAACTACTTTGCAGTACATACACTGACCACGGCTATCTATGATACTTGGTTAGAGTTAGGGAGTTTAACAACCGCTGCAAAAATTTCGTCTTTGATGTTATTAGCGCTAGTGATTTTAATTTCCTTAGAAAACTATAGTCGTCGTAAACAACAACTCCATCAACGTAATAGTAGTGGCAGTAACGATTTACGCTTCCATCTTACTGGTTGGAAAAAGTGGGGCGTGTTGATTTTTACTTGGTCGTTAATAGGTTTATCTTTATTTATCCCGATTGGTACCTTGTTATATTACGCCTTCCACTATTTTAGTGAGTCATTAAACGAGCAGCTGTTTAATTATACTGTGAATAGTCTCTGGTTAGCCTTTTTAGTGGCTATACTGGCGCTATTGGTTGCACTCGTGGTGAATTTTTATCAACGTTTAAGTCCAGGTGTATTTGCTAAGTCGAGTATCCGCTTATCTTCTTTAGGTTATGCTGTACCTGGTACTGTGGTAGCGATAGGGGTGTTGATTCCATTAACTAGTTTAGATCTGTTACTTCATGAGTTTCTGCATAGATGGGAGTTATCGCCTGTAGGCCTGTTATTTTCTGGGTCATTAGTGGTGTTAGTGTTAGGCTATTTAGTGCGTTTTAGTGCCATCGCTGTTGGTAGTGTGGATAGCAGTTTAGTGCAGGTTTCACCATCTTTAGATTTAGCATCAAGAAGCTTAGGTAACGGGCCTGCTAAAACACTGTGGCGAGTGAATATACCACTGATTAAAAAAGGTTTATTAACCGCCTTTATTTTAGTTTTTATAGAATCAATGAAAGAGTTACCCGCGGCGTTATTGTTACGTCCATTCAACTTTGAAACTCTGGCTACTTACGTGTATCAATATGTATCCGATGAGATGATTGAGTATGCGGCCTTACCTGCTTTAATGATCATTGCATTAGGCTTAATTCCCTTTATTGTGGTGAATCGTTTATTGGAGCAAAAGCATTAATGAGTGCATTAAATATTCAAAACCTAAGTTGTTCATATCAAAAAACAGCGGTATTAACTGGCTTAAATTTAACGTTAAAGGACAACGAGATTGTTTGCCTACTTGGTGAAAGTGGTTGTGGTAAAACCACTTTATTGAGGGCTGTTGCTGGTCTACAAGCTGAACTTTCTGGTCATATTAGTATTCAACAAAAAGTACTGAACGATCCACATACTAATATGCCTCCTGAGCTTAGAAAAATTGGGCTTATTTTCCAAGATTACGCACTATTTCCTCACTTGAATGTGTTTGATAACGTAGCTTTCTCATTAGCGAGTAAGATGCCTAAAAGTGAAAAGCAGCAACGTGTTGCAGAAGTGCTGTCTTTAGTTCAACTCAGTGAGATGGGGAAGCGTTTCCCACATCAATTGTCTGGTGGTCAACAGCAGCGTATTGCCATTGCTCGTGCATTAGCTTATCAACCAGACTTGATGTTATTGGATGAACCTTTTTCCAACTTGGATCAGCATGTACGTTTTCAATTGATTCATGAAATTCGTCATTTGTTTAAACAACGTCAAATGAGTGCCTTGTTTGTAACCCATTCTAAAGAAGAAGGATTTGCCTTTGCAGATCGTATTGCTTTGATGAAGGCTGGAAAAATAGTGCAAATCGATACCGCACAACAATTATATCGAGCGCCTAATTCAATCTATGTAGCTGACTTTATGGGCCAAACTAACTATATTGATTTGAGTATTATTGATGACTACAGCTATCAAAGTTGCTTTGGTGTGCTGAATACACACAATAAGATTGAGCAGTCTAAAACTGTAAAATTACGCTTATTATTGAGACCTGAACATATTGATATCACCCCAGACATGCAAGGTGAGGCTGTTGTTAAACAGGTCGATTTTCAAGGACCTTCTCAACAGATAACCGCGCAGTTTGCTGGTCAAGAGTTCCTGATTAAATACAGTAATCATACTTGTGATAGCGTATTCTTTAAGGTGGGAGACAAGGTATCTCTAAGCTTGCTGAATCATGACTTTGTGGTTTTTGAGGATTAGTTCAATCATCCTATCGTTTACATTTCCTCACCTAGTAAAAAGCCAGTGCTTAATTAAGTCACTGGCTTTTTTATAGTTACTACTCACGCAGCATTATGTACTTGGGCTTAACTCATACATTAGGCTAGCTTTTAACGCGTCCTCTTGTTCCTTGGTTAATGCATCACCTTCAACTGTAGAAACAATGAATAGATCCTCTGCTCTTTCACCTATGGTGGTGATTTTTGCGGTATCTAGCATTAAACCATGGTCGACAAATACTGTGCCTATATTGGCTAAAATACCTGGTGCATCAAAGGCAACTACTTCAATTTGAGTGCGTTTACGGCGGGTTGGTAAAAAGGTAATTTGTGGTTCAAACTTAAAAGGTCTTTTTACTCGCTCTAATCGAATAATGTTGGAGTTCACTATGTGCGGTTTTAATAAAGTATCAATGATCGCTTCTTTAACACGCTGAATTTTATCCACGTCAATATGCTCACCATCTTCTTCTAAGACGGTAAAGGTACTTAGTGAGTAATTATCACGGCTAGATAGTATTTTTGCATCTTGTACACTGAGTTTCTTATTATCAATCTCAGTTACCACTGAAGAAAACAGGGTACGAATATCTTTACTGTATACGAATATCTCACTACCACGGGCATTTTCAGTGCTGATTAACACTAAAGGACGATCGTGATCTTGATGTGTTAATAGATGCTTTGTATGCCAACAGATTTGCGCTGAGGTATAGCGGAAAAAATAGTTGAGTCTGAAGCGTTTCCATAGCGGTCGCACATACTCTTCACTAATGCCTTGGTTAGCTAAAACGGTTAATGCTTTTTGCTGACGATCGCGAATACGGTCACGTACATCAGGTGGGTTTTCCAAACCACGACGTAACGCTGTTAAGGTTTTATAGTATAAATCACGCAATAGTGAAGCTTTCCAGCTATTCCATGTTTCTTCATTGGTGGCACAAATATCTGCCACTGTCAGACAATAAAGTAGATTCAGATGTTTCTCGTCCCTGACTGTTTTAGCAAACTCAATGATTACGTTAGGATCACTAATATCACGACGTTGTGCTGTTACAGACATGGTTAAGTGATGCTCTACTAACCAAGCCACAACTTTACTTTCGTGACGAGTTAAACCGTGCAGGCCACAAAATGCTAAGGCATCTACAGCACCTAGGGTCGAGTGATCGCCTTGCTGACCTTTGGCAATATCATGGAAAATAGTGGCTAAAAATAGTAGTTCAGGTTTTTCTAAGCCTTTGAATATCTCATGGGCTAAAGGGTGCTCTGCTTTACTATTAGGGTAATTATTAATTAATTTAGCCAGTTTATGTGTATGTGCATCTACCGTATAAGCATGGAATAGATCAAATTGCATCTGCCCGACAATACGACTCCATTGTGGGATATAAGCGGCTAATACACCATGTTCATACATTAGAGTGAAAGGTAAACCCATGCCTCTAGGATGCCTGATAATCTCCATAAAGACCGAACGACACTCTGGGATGTTTTGTAACCAATGGGTTAAGCATCGGCGTGCTTCACGGAGTTCTCTTAAGGTTGCTGAATAGATCCCTTTGATACGTTTGTCATCGGCGATATGGACAAACAATTGAATAATAGCTTCAGGATTTTCTTGGAAATAACCAGAGGTGGTTAATTCAATTTTATTACCACGTATTCTAAAGTTATCATCGATATCATGAAACTCTGTGGCAACATTCCCTAAGATAGCTTCATCAAAGTACTGTAATAGCATCTCATTCAGTTCTTTAACGCGACGAATCGTTTGGTAGAACATTTTCATCATCTGCTCTACGGCTTCGTTGCGTTGCCCTGTGTAACCTAATAACTTGGCTACATCACTTTGAAAATCAAATAATAAGCGGTTGTCAGGGCGATTAGTGACGGTATGAACAGCAAAACGAATCATCCATAACTGCGATTGGCAGTCACTAATCTCATGGTATTCGGCTTGAGTAATATAACCGTATGAAGTCAACTCTAATAAGCTTTGCGCATCAAAATGACGTTTAGATACCCAAGCAATCGTTTGAATATCTCGTAAACCACCACAGCCATTTTTAATATCGGGTTCTAGTGTATAACCATCACCTCTACAATTTTTATGACGGCCAAATTGTTCCTCTTTTTTGATAGTGAAAAACTTATCCGATGGCCAAAAATCATCTTCTGCAATCACTTCTTGTAGCTTATCAAAGGTTTGTTGATTACCTTTTAATAAACGAGACTCAATCATGCTGGTGGCAATAGTAATATCTGCTTTACCTTGCTCAATACAATCTTGGATGGTGCGGACACTATTACCCACATCTAACTTTAAATCCCAAAGCAGCGTAATTAACTGGCCTATTTTTCCTTCAGAGGTTTTACTAAACCCATGGTCAGATAGTATTAATAGATCAATATCAGACTTTGGATGTAACTCTCCACGGCCGTACCCACCTACTGCTAATAGACTGAGATCGTAACTTTCATCCAGCCCTACAAAATCCCATAACCGACCTAGCAGTTCATCTACATATAAAGCTCGCATGGCAACAATATCGTTAATGTGTTGTTTAGCTTTAAACTGCTCAAGTTGCCAGTCAGAAAATGCTTGGAGGTGATTTTTGAGAAAAGGAATCGTGAGATCTTTTGGTTGAATATTTAGCGGAGAATACTGTTCAAAGTCCATCTATAGCCTCGATATTGAAGCCTGCACAGAAGAGGGTGTGTACAGGCTATTTTTACATTTATGCTGGGTTAATAATACGCTCTATTGTCTCTTCAGGACGTATTGTTAAAATTTCAACACCCGTTTCTGTTACTAATAAAGTATGTTCCCATTGTGCAGATAATTTTTTATCTTTAGTGACAACAGTCCATTCGTCACGCAATACTTTACAGGCTGCTTTACCGGCATTAAGCATAGGTTCAATAGTAAAACATTGTCCTGCTTTTAAGACTTCGCCTGTGCCTTTTTTACCGTAATGTAATACTTGTGGTTCTTCATGGAAACCTGCACCAATACCATGGCCGCAATATTCACGTACGATTGAGTAGTTATGGTTTTCTGCATGTTTTTGAATTGCCGCACCGATATCACCTAGGCGAGCGCCTGGTTTAACCATGTTGATACCAATATATAGACATTCTTGTGCTACACGAGATAGACGTTCCGCAAGGATAGTACCTTTACCAACCATGAACATTTTTGATGTGTCGCCGTGATAACCGTCTTTGATTACTGTGATATCAATATTCAGCGCATCGCCGTCTTTTAGTGGTTTGTCATTTGGAATACCGTGACATACAACGTAGTTTAATGAAGTACAGATTGATTTAGGAAAACCGTGGTAATTTAAAGGTGCTGGAATACCGCCTTGCACATTGACTATGTAGTCGTGACAAAGTTGATTCAACTCATTGGTTGTAACACCTTTTTTGATATGCGGTTCAATCATAGTTAATACATCAGCTGCTTGTTGACCAGCAACGCGCATTTTCTCTATTTCTTCTGGGGTTTTGATTAGTCCTGCCATGAGAGTTCTCTACACTTTTTTGAATAAAAATTTATAGCGTAACTATAAAGAATTTTGGGCGCTGGTGCTAGACAAAATAATAACAAGTCGGTTTAAAGGAGGGGGCTTACTCTGATTAAATAATAGACTTAAAAAAAAGTTATTCGATACACTATTTATTGAGCTAATTTAGTAACTATGGTATAAAGCGCACCGAGATTGATAGATTAATTTTTTGATCGCTTTCTCAAATAATCCAAATAATCTGTTTGATATCTATAACATATTGAATATTAAAGATTATTATTTAAATAACACACACGCATCGACACGTCACTCGGGGTGCCTTTTTCTGTTTAAGAAATAAATGGTCGAGTGTATGGGATGTGTGGAGGCCTAACCCCTTAAGAGGAAATTCAAATGGCAACAGTATCAATGCGCGATATGCTACAAGCAGGCGTTCACTTCGGTCACCAAACTCGTTACTGGAACCCAAAAATGAAACCATTCATTTTTGGTGCTCGTAACAAAGTTCATATCATCAACCTTGAAAAAACAGTTCCAATGTTTAACCAAGCGCTTAACTTCTTAGAAGCTAAAGCAGCTAAAAAAGGTAAAATCCTTTTTGTTGGTACTAAACGTGCAGCTTCAGAAGCTGTTAAAGAAGCTGCTATTTCATGTGATCAGTTTTACGTAGATCACCGCTGGTTAGGTGGTATGTTGACTAACTGGAAAACAGTTCGTCAATCGATCAAACGTTTGAAAGATCTTGAAACTCAAAGCCAAGACGGTACTTTTGACAAGCTAACTAAGAAAGAAGCGCTAATGCGTACTCGTGAATTAGAAAAGCTTGAAAAAACACTTGGTGGTATCAAAAACATGGGTGGTATCCCAGATGCAATCTTCGTAATCGATGCAGATCACGAGCACATTGCAATTAAAGAAGCGAATAACCTAGGTATTCCAGTTATCGCTGTTGTAGATACTAACTCTTGCCCAGATAACATCGATTACATCGTTCCTGGTAATGATGATGCTATCCGTGCAGTTAAGCTTTACTTAAGTGCAGCTGCTGAAGCTGTTAAAGAAGGCCGTACTGCAGAAGTAGTAGTCGCTGAAGGTTTTGTTGAAGAAGAATCAGCTGAGAAATAAGCTCTTCTTTAAATAGAAGCTCTTATTAACCAATATTTGGTTGGTTATCAGGGGTCTATATGACCCCTTTTTTATAGAAATAATATAGGAATTCAAACGATGGCTATTACAGCTAAGCAAGTTAAAGAACTTCGTGACCGCACAGCTGCGGGTATGATGGATTGTAAAAAAGCATTAGTTGAGGCAGATGGCGACATCGAGCTTGCAATTGAAAATATGCGTAAATCAGGTGCAATTAAAGCAGCTAAAAAAGCAGGCCGTATCGCTGCTGAAGGCGCTATCTTTGCTAAAACAGACGGTACTACAGCATTAATCATTGAAGTTAACTGTGAAACAGACTTCGTTGCAATGGATAAAAGCTTCTTAGCATTCGCTGAAAAAGTAGCTGATATTGCACTTGCAAACAAAGTTGACTCAGTTGAAGCACTAAACGCACTTGCATACGATGACATTACAGTTGACGAAGCACGTGAACTTTTAGTTGCTAAAATCGGTGAAAACATTTCTGTACGTCGTTTACAAATCGTTGAAGGTGAAAACCTAGGCGCTTACGTACACAGCCGTAAAATCGGTGTTATCTCTGTGCTAACTGGCGGTGACGCTGAACTAGCTAAAGATATCGCAATGCACGTTGCAGCAGCTGCTCCTCAGTTTGTTAAGCCTGAAGATGTACCTGCAGACGTAGTTGCTAAAGAAAAAGAAATTCAATTACAAATCGCGATTGAAAGTGGCAAGCCTGCTGAAATCGCAGAGAAGATGGTTAATGGTCGTATGGCTAAATTTACTGGTGAAGTAAGTTTAACTGGTCAATCTTTCATTAAAGACCCATCAATCTCTGTTGCTAAACTTCTTAAAGGTGCAAGTGCAGACGTTGTTTCGTTTGTTCGCCTAGAAGTTGGTGAAGGTATTGAGAAAAAAGAAGAAGATTTTGCTGCTGAAGTTGCTGCAACAATGGCTGCTGCTAAGTAATCTGCTTCAAAAATAATAGGTAATGTTTAACACATAGGCCGTTGTAAAAAAGAACCGCGGCATGACTGCGGTTCTTTTATATTAAAAAGTAATAGAAATTTTCCGAATAATCACCTACTTTAGTCCTATTTTTTAAAACTCTTTTGATAATTTTTTTAAAAAATCGGTATTATTTCAACTTAAGGAATGGAATTATGAGCACTAACCCAAAATCTGCTTATCGTCGTATTTTATTAAAATTAAGTGGCGAGGCTCTCGTTGGTGAAGAAGGGTTCGGTATTGACCCAAAAGTGCTAGATCGCATGGCCTTAGAGATCAAATCTTTAATTGAATCTGGTGTTCAAGTTGGTTTGGTTATTGGTGGCGGTAATATCTTCCGTGGTGCTGGCTTAGCACAAGCTGGTATGAATCGTGTTGTAGGTGATCACATGGGCATGTTAGCAACGGTAATGAACGGTTTAGCAATGCGTGATGCATTACATCGTTCACACGTGAACTCTCGCTTAATGTCAGCTATCCCATTAAACGGTGTATGTGATGATTATAACTGGGCTGAAGCGATTAAGTATTTAAAACTAGGTACAGTAGTTATCTTCTCTGCAGGTACTGGTAACCCATTCTTTACTACTGATTCTGCAGCCTGTTTACGTGGTATCGAAATCGAAGCAGATGCAGTATTAAAAGGCACAAAAGTAGATGGTGTTTACGACGCAGACCCTGTTAAAAACCCTGATGCTAAACTGTACAGTGTATTAGATTACCAAACAGTATTAGAAAAAGAGCTGCAAGTGATGGATTTAGCTGCCTTTACCTTAGCACGTGACCATAGTTTACCAATTCGTGTATTTAACATGAATAAACCTGGAGCATTAAGTCGTGTTGTTTTAGGTGGTGATGAAGGTACAACTATTACTCACGCAGAAGAAAATATTTAACTATCAATCAAATAGTGTTGATATAGACTCAATAAGTTAGGAAAAAGATATGATTAACGAAATCAAAGATGATGCTCAAACACGCATGAACAAGAGTATCGAATCATTTAAAAGCCAATTAGCAAAAGTGCGTACTGGTCGTGCACACCCTAGCTTACTAGACGGTATCATGGTGCCTTATTACGGTTCAAACACACCATTACGTCAAGTAGGTAACGTATCAACTGAAGATGCTCGTACATTAACGATTACGGTATTTGATGCAACATTAATTGCTGCTGTAGAAAAAGCGATCATGGGCTCTAACTTAGGTTTAAACCCTATGTCAGCTGGCACAGTTATCCGTATCCCGTTACCTCCCTTAACTGAAGAGCGTCGTAAAGACCTAATTAAAGTGGTACGTGGCGAAGCTGAAAACACGCGTATTGCTATCCGTAATATTCGTCGTGATGCAAACGGTGACTTTAAAGATCTTGAGAAAGAGAAAGAGATCAGTGAAGACCAGCAACGTCAAGGTGAAGAATTAGTTCAAAAAGCGACTAACGAAAGCATCAAAAAAGTAGATGAAGTATTAGCGGTGAAAGAAGCTGAATTGTTAGAAGTTTAATTCTGGCTATTATTAAATATATGCACCTTCTACTATGTATCAGGTGCATTTTACTTTTTGTAAAGGATTACTGTGACTTCAGAATCGCTTAATAACAAACTACCAAGACACGTTGCTATTATCATGGACGGAAATGGTCGTTGGTCTGAAAAACAAGGTAAACATCGCGTTTTTGGCCATAAACATGGCGTCACTGCGTTACGCAAAACAATCACCTTTGCAAGAGACACTAAACTTGAAGCATTAACTATTTTTGCTTTTAGTAGCGAAAATTGGAAACGTCCAGAGCAAGAAGTGAGCATGTTAATGGAACTCTTCTTCATGGTTTTAGGTCGTGAAATCAAAAAGTTACATAAGAGTAATATTAAACTGACCATCATTGGTGATATTTCTGGCTTTAGTGAGCGACTGCAAAAGAAAGTGAAAGAGGGGCAGGAGTTAACTAAAGATAATACTGGCTTAGCGTTAAATGTTGCGGCTAATTATGGTGGACGTTGGGATATTACGAATGCCACTAAGCAGATTGCTAGCCAAGTAGAAAGTGGTGAGTTAAGCGTCGATCAGATCGATGAAAACGTATTATGTAAAACCCTAAGTTTAGGTGACCTACCTAGCGTAGACCTAATGATTCGTACTGGCGGTGATTACCGTATTAGTAACTTTTTATTATGGCAACTGGCATACGCTGAGCTTTATTTTACTGATACATTATGGCCAGATTTTGATGCGGAAGCGTTTCAGTTAGCACTCGATGTATTCTCAGGTAAAGAGCGACGTTTTGGACAAACTAGTGCGCAAGTAAACTGCTAATTGATGCCAACTAGGTATTTTTGGTCTACAGATAATAACGGGACTTTTCTGTGAAACAACGAATTTTAACTGCGCTTATTTTAGCGCCATTAGCGATTGCTGCTATTTTCTTTTTACCGCTTCAATTTTTTATTTTATTCGCATCCGTGGTGTTTTTATTAGCGACTAAAGAGTGGGCGGGATTTGTCAGTAAAACCCCTTCTTCTAAACTGTTATATCTTTTTGCTTTGATCCTCGGAGTTACGCTGTTTTTAATGCCTGTTGAACATATCTGGTTAGGGCAAACCTTAAATTCATTTATCTCTTCTGGTTTAGTCGTTGCAGCTGTTTGGTGGTGCCTCGCATTACTAATGGTGATTGGTTACCCAGGCTCTGCATCAAGCTGGAAAGAAAGTCCGATGATTAAAGGGGGATTTGGCTTATTAACCTTATTACCTTTCTTCTGGGGGTTAGTGGTATTACGTTCAGTTAATATGAATGCTGACTTCTACTTTGGTTCACAATTAGTGATGTATGTGTTCCTGTTGGTGTGGGCGGCAGATTCTGGTGCTTATTTTGCTGGACGACAGTTTGGTAAACACAAGTTAGCGCCTAACGTTAGCCCGGGTAAGACGATTGAAGGCTTATTAGGTGGTTTATTCTGTGCAGTGATTGTGGCTTATTTTGCTAGTCAATATTTTGCAATAGCAGAAAGCAAGTTATTGGTCTTTTTCATTGCTTCTATTGTCACTACTTTAGTGTCTGCCCTAGGTGACTTAACAGAAAGTATTTTCAAACGTGAAGCGGGCTTAAAAGACAGTGGTAATTTGTTGCCTGGTCATGGTGGTATTTTAGACCGTATTGATAGCTTAACAGCGGCTATTCCTGTGTTTGCACTTATCTATATTTACTGGTTAGCGTAATGATCAAAAAATTAGCTGTTTTAGGCGCAACTGGATCTATTGGTGATAGTACATTAAGTGTTTGTCGCCATAACCCCAATTTATATAAAGTACAGTTTCTTTATGCTGCTAGCAATGTACAAAAAATGTTGGCGCTGTGTGTTGAGTTTAAACCGCGTTATGTGGGGTTAGCAAATCAACAGGCGTCGGAACAACTAAAGCAGCAGTTACAAGCGCATAACTTACCTTGTGAAGTGCTTAATGAACAAGATGTGCTGGCATTATTAGGCAGCGAACAAATTGATTCGGTGATGGCTGCAATTGTGGGAGCCGTTGGCTTAAAAACCACATTAGAAGCAGTATATGCTGGTAAAGAGATTTTTTTAGCCAATAAAGAATCTTTAGTGATGTCTGGGGCACTCTTCATTGAAGCGGTTAAAGCATCAGGTGCCAAGCTTTGGCCCGTTGATAGTGAACATAATGCGATTTTCCAGTCTATGTCACCAGCATTACAAGCAACAATTGGTCACTGTGATTTACAAGAAGCAGGTGTGTCTAAAATATTACTAACTGGCTCAGGTGGTCCATTCCTTAATAAGGCCTTATCTGAATTCTCTGAGATCACTCCTGCAATCGCTGTGCAACATCCAAATTGGTCAATGGGACCGAAAATATCCATTGATTCAGCGACTATGATGAATAAAGGCTTAGAGTACATAGAAGCGAAATGGTTGTTCAATGCTAATAAAGAACAACTACAAGTGATTATTCATCCTCAGTCAGTGATCCACTCTATGGTGCAATACCAAGACGGTAGTGTGATTTCGCAAATGGGTAACCCTGATATGCGTGTTCCTATTGCGCATGTTATGGGCGGTGAAAAACGTATTAAAAGTGGTGTGGATAATTTTGATTTCTTTAGTAGCAATGATTTTAGTTTTGTTGCCCCTGACTTTAATCGTTACCCTTGTTTAAAGTTGGCAATAGATGCTTGTTATGAAGGACAACATGCTACCACTACGCTAAATGCCGCTAATGAAGTGGCAGTACAAGCTTTCTTAGACGAGCGTATCTCTTTTCCTGCGATAGCTGTGGTCGTTGAAAGTGTCTTAAATCAGTTAACCCCACAAACAATATCAACAATTGACGAGTTACTGTTGATCGATAAAATAGCCAGACAGTCAGCTGATGACGTTATTAATCGAGGTATCACTTGTTAGACTTTCTCTGGAATACTGCCTCATTCATTATCGCTTTAAGTATTTTGGTGGCGATTCATGAATATGGGCATTTTTGGGTTGCTCGTCGTTGCGGCGTAAAGGTACATCGTTTTTCACTGGGCTTTGGTAAAGTATTATTCAAAAAAGTAGATAAGCACGGAACCGAGTTTGCAGTGGCTGCTATCCCTCTAGGCGGTTACGTTAAAATGTTAGATGGGCGTGTTGAAGACGTTCCTGAAGAGTTGGCTGACTTTGCTTTTAATAATAAAACCGTGTGGCAACGCATTGCGATTGTTGCTGCTGGTCCTCTGGCGAACTTCCTATTAGCTATTGTTGCTTTCTTCATTATGTACAGTATTGGCGTTAATAGTGCTAAACCAATCATGAATGGAGTACAGCAAGGCTCTCCTGTTAGTGTTATCCAACAGCAATGGTTTGAAGTGGAAGCGGTGAACGGTGAAGCGGTGCAAGATTGGGAAGCATTGAATTTAGCCTTAGTTGGGCAAATTGGCGAACAAAGTGTTGATTTGACCATTGCCCCTATTTTGCGCTCGAACTCACAAATAGTTAATGAACCAAGCCAAACTTATACAGTCTCATTACAACATTGGACTTTTGATCCTAAGCAACAATCAGTGGTTAGTAGCCTAGGTTTTATTCCTTACTCTCCACAGGTACATTTAGTGGCGGATAACATCAGCGATGATAGTGCTGCGCAACGCAGTGGTTTATTAGTGGGAGATAAATTAATTTCCATTAATCAGCAGCCACTTAATGATTGGAGCAGCTTTGTTAAATTGATTCAAGCTAATGCCAATAATACATTACAGTTAAAGGTTGAAAGACAAGCACAAATTGAAACTCTAACATTAACGCCCGATGCACGTGAGCTAAGTGATGGATCGATCCAAGGCTTTATTGGCTTAGCACCACAAGTTGATCCATACCCGGAACAGTTTCGTGTTAATTTACAATATGGTGTTGTGGATGCGGCGTTGAAAGGTATTGATAAAACTTGGCAACTATCGGAGCTGACTTTTAGTACCTTAGTTAAGCTAGTCACTGGTGATTTATCGGTTAAAAACTTAAGTGGGCCAATTGGTATCGCTAAAGGCGCTGGTATGAGTGCTGATTACGGATTTGTTTACTTTTTAGGGTTTATCGCGCTGATCAGTGTTAACTTGGGTATTATGAACTTGATCCCATTACCTGTATTAGATGGAGGACACCTAGTGTATTACTTCATCGAGGCCGTAACAGGCAAAGAAGTCTCTGAACGAGTTCAAGAGATTGGTTTTAAAATCGGTGCGGCGGTATTGGTTACTTTTATGTCAATCGCCGTATTGAATGACCTTAATTTATTATAAAAGTACAAATAAATCATCAGTGAGAGTAATTATCATTAAATGATGATGATACACTGCGCTATTAATCTATATGTTTAAACTGTTTTGCACTCCAGTGCAGTAAAGGATTTCGTAGAGAATGTTTAAGAAATATTTGTTGGCCATGGCCTTGACTGTCACAGGGTGCTTTTCTAACTTTGTTGCTGCTGAAGAGTTCACTATTTCCGATTTACAATTTGAAGGCTTACAACGTGTCACTTTAGGTGCGGCATTATTGAGCTTACCGATCCGTGAAGGTGACCAAGTTGACGATTATGATTTGTCTCAAGCGATTAAAAAGTTATATAGCACCAGTTACTTTGAATCGATTCAATTATTTAGAGATGATTCTGTTCTTGTTTTTAAAGTGAAAGAGCGTCCAACGATCAGTGCCATTGAATTAACAGGTAATGATAAGTTAAGTGAAGAGCAAATCTTAGATTCATTAAAGTCTTCATCAATTCAAGTGGGTGATACTTTAGATAGAACGGTATTAACCAGTATTGAAAAAAGCTTAGAAGATTTTTATCACAGTGTAGGTAAATACAGTGCACAAGTAGAAACTATTGTGACACCTTTACCAAGAAACCGTGTCTCGCTGCAATTTGTTTTCCGTGAAGGCTTAACCGCTAAAATTGAACAAATCAATATTGTAGGTAATAGCGTTTACTCTGATGAACAACTATTAAAACGTTTAACCCTAAGTGAATCTGCTGGTTGGTGGGATCTGTTTGCCGATGATAACTATCAGAAGCAAAAACTGTCGGGTGACCTAGAAGTGATTAAAAGTTACTACCTAGACCGTGGTTATATCCGTTTTAAAATTGATGAAACACAAGTCGCTTTGAGACCCAATAAAAAAGGCGTTTACGTTACTGTTAACGTACAAGAAGGTGATGTTTATAACGTCTCTGATGTTACCTTTATTGGTGATTTATTAGGCCATGATGACGATATTAAGAGCTTAGTCTCGTTTAAGAAAGGTGATGTGTATGCCGCGTCAGAAGTAGCTGCTGTAGAGCAAAGCATCAGTAAATACTTTGGCCGTTTAGGGTATGCCTTCCCTCAAATTAACACTTACCCTGAGATTGATGATGAAACTAATACCGTTGTGGTTAATTTTTCTGTCGACCCTGGTCAACGTGGTTATGTAAGATATATTAATATTTCAGGTAATACTGCAACTAAAGATGTGGTACTACGTCGAGAAATGCGTCAAATGGAAGGTGGCTGGTTATCTAGCGAAAATATCGAGCTTTCACGCGCGCGTTTAAATCGATTAGGTTATTTCTCGAAAGTGGATATAGATACTGAACGTGTTAGTGATGACTTAGTCGATATCAATGTCAAAGTGGAAGAGCAATCTTCTGGTAGCTTTAATGCTGGTATTGGTTTTGGTACCGATTCAGGTGTTAGTTTAAGCGGTGGTATCTCTGAAAGTAACTTCCTTGGTAGTGGTGATAAAATCTCATTACAAACTAAAGTCAATGATTATAGTTTAAGTGCAGACCTGAGTTACAGCACACCTTACTTAACAAAAGATGGTGTGAGTGGCGGTGCTCAAATTTATTACAATAAATTTGAAGCGGGTGATGCCAACATCGTGGATTATACCAATACCACTTATGGACTTAAATTGAGTGCTGGTTTCCCTGTTAATGAAATTAACCGTCTAGGCTTTAGTATCGGTTGGGAAAATAACGGTATTTCACAATTAAATGGTTATGAGCAATTAAGTGATTTCTGGGATATTTATGGTTCATTCCAAAAGTCGGATGGCAGTGCAAACTTTAAAAACTTTGATGCTAGTGCTACCTGGACTCGTAATAACTTGGATAGAGGTCAACTAGCTACACAAGGTATGTCACATACTCTGAAAGGAGAAATGACAATTCCTGGTTCAGATTTACAATATTTTAAACTCAATTTTGATATTCGTAATTATCAACGTTTGACGTTAGATGGATCATGGACGACATTGTTACGTGGTAGCCTAGGTTACGGTAATGGTTACGGAACTTTCGAAGGCAGTGACCAAATTTTACCTTTCTTTGAAAACTACTATGTGGGCGGTTACCGTACGATACGTGGTTTCTCTAGTAATTCAGTTGGCCCGCGTGCTTTCTATACTGGTGTGAATAATAGTGGTAATACCACTAATACTTATACGAGTAGTGCCGTAGGTGGTAACGCAAAATATACATTAAGTGCGGAACTTATCTTCCCAACACCGTTCTTAGATGAAGCTTACTCAAGACAATTACGTAGTAGTGTGTTCGTTGATGCCGGTGAAGTATGGGATACGGAGTTTGATTACGATACATATTCTTCTTACAGTTGTTCTCGTAATTGTGATTACGCAGGCGACTACTCTAAACCGGGACGAACGCGTGTTTCAATGGGGACTCAATTAACATGGGTATCGCCGTTAGGGCCATTAGTCTTTACGTTAGCTGTACCATTGAAAGATTATGCTGGTGATACAACTGAAATCTTCTCATTTAATATTGGTGATGTTTTCTAGTTGTTTTTTGATTGATTAAGCCAATGAAAGTGCGCATTAGCGCACTTATTTTTTTATTTTAAAACTAATTTTATTAAGACGGAGTTACAACATGAAGACCTTTTTAAAAGTTATTACATTAGCAACTGCAATGGGTGCCATTTCAGCAGCAAACGCAGCAGAAGCACAAAAAATTGGTGTAGTATTTCCATCAAAAGTAATGCAAGAATCTCCACAACGAGCGCAAATAATTAAAAAACTAGAATCAGAGTTTAAAGGCCGTTATGAGAAATTACAGTCTCTAGAAAAAGATATCAAAAGCTTACAAACTAAAATTCAGAAAGATGGTGAGTTGTTAGGTAAGAGCGAAGTGACTAAATTACAACGTGAGCTAGAAGTTAAAGTATCTGAGTACAAATTAAGTCGTAAAGCCTTTGAAGAAGATCAGCGTCGTCGTCAAAGTGAAGAGCAACAAAAAACATTAGCGGTAGTACGTGATGTGATCAGTAGTATTGCGAAAGAAGGTCAATACGACATTATCTTAAATGGTGAGCAAATTGTATTTTCTAAACCTGGCTTAGATATCTCAGATCAAGTTATTCAAGAAATTAGCACTAAGTAGGTTTATTATGGCGCATTCATTAGCAAGTTTAGCAACCCAGCTTTCAGCACAATTAGGCGGTGATGGTGATTTAATCATTGAACGCTTAGCAACTTTTGACGGTGCAAAAAAAGGTGATATTACCTTTGTTTCAGATAAAAAATTACTGACACGATTATCTGAATGTAGTGCGAGTGCTATTGTATTGCCTAACGCACTAAAAGACTCTTACCCAGGCAATGCATTATTTATGGATAACCCTTATGTGGGTTATGCTTTATTAGCGCGAATATTTGATACGACACCGAATCTAAGTGCAGCTATTGCAGATTCCGCTGTGATCGATGAAACCGCGACAATAGGCAAAAATGTAGCGATTGCTGAAAATGTTGTGATTGGTAAACATGCTAAGATTGGTGATAATACGCAGATATTTGCTAATACTGTGATTGGTGAAGGTGCGACAGTAGGGGAAGGTTGTAAAATCTACCCTAATGTTACTATTTACCACACCTGTGAAATTGCTAATAACGTGATTATTCACGCTAATAGCATTATAGGCTCCGATGGATTTGGTAATGCGCCTTATCAAGGTACTTGGGTGAAAATCCCACAGATTGGTTCTGTTATTATCGGCGATGATGTAGAAATTGGTGCAAGTACCACAATTGACCGAGGTGCACTGTCTGATACTGTGATTGGTAAAGGTGTTAAAATTGATAATCAATGTCAAATTGCCCATAACATTCAAATCGGTGACCATACAGCTATAGCTGGCGGTACGAACATTGCTGGTAGTACCGTGGTAGGTAAAAATTGTATTATTGGTGGTAGTGTGGCAATGAACGGTCATATTACTATCACAGATAATGTAGTCATTACTGGTGACTCTATGGTAATGCGTAGTATTAAATCACCGGGGGTTTATTCTTCTGGCGTACCTGCACAAGAGAGTAAAGTATGGCGTAAAACAACGGCGTACACATTAAAAATTGAAGAGTTGTTCAAGCGTGTAAAACAACTTGAAAAACAAATAGAAGAAAAAAACTAAGGAAGTTATCGTGTCAAACGAATTAAATAGTCTGGATATCAAGGAGATCATGGATCTTCTACCGCATCGTTACCCATTTTTATTACTTGATCGTGTTGTTGATCATGTACCTGGTGAAACCTTACAAGGTTACAAAAATGTTTCTTTTAATGAGCCACAATTTACAGGGCACTTTCCAGGTACGCCGGTTTTCCCTGGTGTGCTAATTTTAGAAGCATTAGCACAAGCAACAGGTGTATTAGCATTTACTAAACACGGAAAACCTGCTGAAAATGAACTATACTTCTTTGCTTCAATTGATAAAGTTAAATTCCGTAAGCCAGTTGTTCCTGGTGATAGACTTGATCTAGACGTGACATGTATTGGTGAAAAACGTGGCATGGGTAAATTTGAGTGTAAAGCTAAAGTAGATGGGCAAGTGGTTTGTCAAGCCGAAATCATGTGTGCAAGAAGAGAGATCTAATGATTGATTTAACAGCAAGTATTCATCCAACTGCAATAATCCATGAAAATGCGGTTATTGGGAAAAATGTAGAGGTCGGCCCTTATAGCATCATCGGCGATAATGTTGAAATTGGTGATGATTGCTGGATTGGTCCACATGTTGTTATTAAAGGCTTCACTAAAATGGGTAAGGGCAATAAAGTTTACCAGTTTGCCTCAATCGGTGAAGACTGCCAAGATCTTAAATATAAAGGCGAAGTGACCTATTTAGATATTGGCGATAATAATGTATTTCGTGAAAGTTGTACGATTCATCGCGGTACAACACAAGATGAAAGTACCACTAAAATTGGCAACAATAATTTATTAATGGCTTATGTGCATGTTGGGCATGATTGTGTTCTGGCAGATAATATTATTATGTCAAATAATGCAACTTTAGCGGGTCATTGTAAAATAGCTAATAACGTGATTATTGGTGGTTTATCAGCATTACATCAGTTCTCCCGAGTAGGTGAATACGCTATGATTGGTGGTTGTTCGGCTGTTAATAAAGATATTCCGCCTTACTTTATTGCGTCAGGAAATTATGCTGAGGCGCAGAGTATTAACTCTGTAGGTTTAAAGCGTCATGGTTTTAGTAGTGCAACCATTATGCAAATTAAACGAGCTTATAAAATAATATGTCGCCAAGGTAAAACTTTAGCGGAAGCGAAAGCTGAGATTGCAGCTAATGTTGAAGATTGCCCTGAGTTAAAAACCTTGTTAGATTTTATTTCTGATGAGAATCGCGGTATTGTTCGCTAAGCCGATTTGTTTAAAATATTTAAAAAATAGGCTCTTTTTGAGCCTTTTTTTTTACCTGCTATAAATAGATGCGCTATCAATGAGAGCACATTATTTAATGTAAGCTGTATAACCTAGAAATGATAAGAAGATAACCATGACTAAACCATTACGGATTGGATTAATCGCCGGAGAAACCTCGGGTGATATTTTAGGGGAAGGTTTAATTAAGGCGCTTAAGTTGCAATATCCTGATGCCATTTTTGAAGGTATTGCGGGTCCTCGTATGATTGCTCAGGGTTGTACTGCATTGCACCCTTTAGAAGCTTTATCAGTAATGGGCTTTGTGGAAGTGTTAGGAAAGTTGCGTAGTATTTTGCGTATTCGTAAATCCATTACTCAGCACTTTATCGATAACCCACCGGATATTTTTATTGGTATCGATGCGCCTGATTTTAATTTAACTGTTGAGCTTAAATTAAAACAACAAGGAATTAAAACTATCCATTACGTTAGTCCTTCAGTGTGGGCGTGGAAGCAATGGCGTATTCATAAAATAGCTAAAGCAACGGATCTAGTGTTGGCCTTTTTACCCTTTGAAAAAGCCTTTTACGATAAGTTTGATGTCCCTTGTCAATTTATTGGTCATACTTTGGCTGATCAGCTTCCTGTTAAACGTGATCAACTAGGTGCTAGAGCAAAGCTTGATATTTCAGCGGATGAGAAAGTAATAGCTTTATTACCGGGTAGCCGTAAAGCGGAAGTGGAGATGTTAGGCCCTATCTTTTTGCAAGCTGCGCAAGTTATCCATCAAAAATACCCCGATTATCGCTTCGTTGTGCCTGTGGTTAATGAGCGTCGTAAGCAACAATTTGAAGCGCAAATCACAGAGCTGGCGTCATCCTTACCGATTACCTTATTCGATGGTCAATCTAGTGCTATTTTACAATCTGCCGATCTCGTTTTATTAGCTTCAGGTACGGCTGCATTAGAAGCTATGTTAGCCAAAGCACCTATGGTTGTTGCCTATAAAGTATCGCCATTGACCTATATGATTGCAAAAGCCTTAGTCAAAGTGAAGTATACTTCACTACCAAATTTGATTGCCGATAAAGAGGTGGTCAAAGAGTTAAGCCAAGATGATTGTACCGTGGATAAGATTGTTGCTGAATTAACCCGTTTAATTGAACATGATGGGCAACAAATGATAGATACTTTCACGGAATTACATCAACAAATCCGTTGTGATGCAGATACACAAGCAGCTAATGCTGTGATTAATTTATTAAATCGTTAATTGATAGTTTACCAATAGAGAAGATTAAAAATGAAAACAGAGTTTCCTGAAATTACCTATCCTGATTTGCCGAATATTGCCGGGGTAGATGAAGTTGGGCGTGGTCCTCTGGTTGGTGATGTGGTCACAGCTGCGGTTATTTTAGATCCTAATAAACCTATTGTTGGATTGACTGATTCTAAAAAATTGAGTGAAAAGAAATTAGCTTTATTGTTTGATCAAATTAATGAAAATGCATTATCAGTCAGTATTGGACGCGCTTCACCAATAGAAATAGATGAGCTCAATATACTACATGCCACTATGCTAGCTATGCAACGTGCTGTGCAAGGGTTATCGATTCAACCTGGTTATGTGTTTATCGATGGTAATCGTTGCCCTCAATTGCCAATGCCAAGTGAAGCAGTCGTCAAGGGTGATTTACGTGTGGCAGAGATAAGTGCCGCTTCTATTATTGCAAAGGTAACACGTGACCGTGAAATGGTAGAGTTGGATAAACGTTACCCAGCCTACGGGTTTGCTAAACATAAAGGTTATCCAACCAAAGCTCATTTTGAAGCATTGCAAACACATGGTGTAATTGCTGAGTACCGTCAAAGCTTTAAACCTGTTAAAGCTATTTTAACTGCCACATCAAAGTAGAGTTTTATGCCTGAAAGTAATCAACAAACTGCGGTTGTTAACGCGGATCCTAAATTTGTCCATCTTCGAGTTCACAGTGATTTTTCAATGGTGGATGGTTTAACTAAGGTTAAACCATTAGTAGCTAAAACAGCGGCGATGAATATGCCTGCCTTAGCAATTACTGATCAAACTAACTTTTGTGGTCTCGTTAAATTTTATGGTGCGGCGCATGGTGCAGGTGTAAAGCCGATCATTGGTGCTGACTTTTGGGTGCAAAGCGAATTATTAGGTGGCCAACAATTTCGTTTAACCGCATTAGCAATGGATGCAGTAGGTTATAAAAATGTCACTGAGCTAATTTCAAAGGCTTATTTACGCGGTCATATCAATGGCCGGGCTGTCATTGAACAAGAGTGGTTAATAGAGCACCAGCAAGGCGTCATTATACTGTCCGGTGCTAAAGATGGTGACTTAGGTAAAATGCTGCTCAAAGGCAATAAAGCGGCAGTCGCTGAAATCACTGCTTTCTATAAAACGCATTTCCCAGATCGTTACTATTTAGAGTTAATTCGTACCAATCGCGTTGATGAAGAAAACTACCTACACTTAGCCCTTGATTTAGCTGCTGAACAGCAGTTACCCGTAGTGGCAACCAATGAAGTGGTATTTGCCGATAAAGCATTATTCGATGCCCATGATATACGGGTGTGTATCAACCAAGGTTATGCGCTTGGTGATGAAAAACGTCCAAAAGACTATAGCCCTGAGCAATACTTACGTAGTGAAGAGGAGATGTGCGAACTCTTTTCTGATATACCAGAAGCCTTAAAAAACAGTGTAGAAATAGCCAAACGTTGTAATGTTACATTACGCTTAGGTGAATACTTCCTGCCAGATTTTCCAACCGGCGATTTAGAGATCGATGAGTTCTTTTGTAAAGTTTCTAGAGAAGGTTTAGAAGAGCGCCTAGATTTCCTATTTGATAAAAACAGTGAAAACTTTGCTGAGATTAGAAAACCCTACGACGAACGACTTGAAGTTGAGTTAGGGGTTATCAATAAAATGGGATTCCCAGGTTACTTCTTGATCGTAATGGAGTTCATTCAGTGGAGTAAAGATAACAATATTCCTGTTGGACCTGGCCGTGGTTCAGGTGCTGGCTCATTAGTGGCTTACGCATTAAAAATTACCGACTTAGACCCATTAGAGTTAGAGCTGCTTTTCGAACGATTTTTGAATCCTGAGCGTGTTTCCATGCCCGATTTCGATATCGACTTTTGTATGGATCGTCGTGATGAAGTGATTGACCACGTAGCAGAATTGTATGGTCGTGATGCAGTATCGCAAATCATTACCTTTGGTACTATGGCGGCGAAAGCGGTTATTCGTGACGTTGGTCGTGTACTAGGTCATGCCTATGGTTTTGTTGATAGTATTTCAAAGTTGGTTCCACCAACACCGGGTATGACGCTAACTAAAGCATTTGAGGAAGAGCCTCGTTTACAAGAGCGTTATGATGGCAGTGAAGATGTTCGTGCCTTAATCGATATGTGTCGTATTCTAGAGGGGACGATCCGTAATGCAGGTAAACATGCTGGTGGTGTGGTTATCTCTCCGACCACGATCACTGATTTTGCGCCTTTATACTGTGATGATGAAGGTCATAACCCTGTTACGCAGTTTGATAAAAATGATGTAGAAACCGCCGGATTAGTTAAATTCGATTTCTTAGGCTTAAGAACCCTGACCATTGTGCAATGGGCATTAGATATGGCTAATGCACATAAACATGAGCGCGGAGAGGAGCCTATTTTTATTGAAAAAATAGACCTCACTGAACCTGCTTGTTTTGAGTTATTAAAGCGCTATGAGACCACGGCGGTATTTCAGCTGGAATCTCGTGGTATGAAAGATTTGATCCGTCGTCTTCAACCTGACTGTTTTGAAGACATGATTGCACTGGTAGCCTTATTCAGACCCGGTCCATTACAATCAGGTATGGTAGATAACTTTATTGAGCGTAAGCATGGTCGTGAAGTGGTGTCTTATCCTGATGAAAAGTGGCAACACGAATCACTGAAAGATATTCTCTCGCCAACCTACGGTATTATCTTATACCAAGAACAGGTAATGCAGATTGCACAGGTACTCTCTGGTTATACGCTAGGTGGCGCTGATATGTTACGTCGTGCCATGGGTAAGAAAAAGCCAGAAGAGATGGAAAAACAGCGTGCAACCTTTGAATCTGGTGCCATAGCAAACGGTATTGATGGCGAATTGGCTATTAAGATCTTTGACTTGGTAGAAAAATTTGCGGGTTACGGTTTTAACAAATCTCACTCCGCTGCTTATGCCTTAGTCTCTTATCAAACGCTATGGATGAAAACCTTCTACCCGTCTTACTTTATGGCAGCGGTAATGTCGGCAGATATGGATAACACTGACAAAGTCGTTATCCTGGTAGATGAGTGTCAAAACATGGGCTTAACACTGTGCCCACCAGACGTTAATGAAGGTTTGTTTAAATTTAACGTAGATAAAGAGTTACGCATTATTTACGGTATTGGTGCAATTAAAGGAGTGGGTGAAGGCCCTATTGACGCGATTATTGAAGCGCGTACAGAAGGTGGTAAGTTTAAAGACCTGTTTGATTTTTGTAACCGCGTTGATTTAAAACGCTGTGGTAAACGTATTATTGAAAAGTTAATCCTAGCCGGTGCATTAGATAATCTAGGGCCACATCGTGCGGCGTTAATGGAAAACTTAGCTGATGCATTAAGTGCTGCAGCTCAGCATAAAAAAGCAGAGTCATTTGGGCAAAGCGATCTATTTGGTGTGTTAACCACTGACCATGATGAGATTGAGAATAAATTCTCTGTAGTGGAAAAATGGCCTGAGAAACAATGGTTAAAAGGTGAAAAAGATACGCTAGGTTTGTATCTGACGGGTCACCCAATTAATCAATATGAGCCAGATTTACGTGCGATTAACTGTGTTAAATTAGGCTCATTAACGGTGAATGGCCGAGGCCAAAATAGTCGTGTTTGTGGATTAGTACTGGCAATGCGTGTGATGGTCACTAAAGCTGGTAAACGCATGGGTATTTTGACCTTAGATGATAAAAGTGCACGTATGGATGTGACTATCTTTGCTGACTTGTTAGAGCAACACGAAGCTTTGTTGGTCACAGATAATATTGTGGTATTGCAAGGACAAGTCAGTGAAGATTACTTCAATGGTGGTTTGAAAATGAATGCCCGTGAAGTAATGAGCATTGACCAAGCTCGTGAACGCTTTGCCAGTAAATTACAGTTATCGATCTCTTCTAACGTATTACAGAAACAGTCATTAGCTGAATTTAAAGCGCGTTTGAAACAAGTATTATCGCCTGCGGCGGGTGGCTTGTGCCCAGTATTTATTAATTACCAAAACCATCAGGCACAGGTGGAAGTGGAGTTAGGTATTGAATGGTCAATTACGCCCAATGATGATCTGTTATTTGAACTGGGACGATTGATAGGTGAAGAGAATGTTACCTTACATTTTGACTAAGGCAGATCAATGCAAAGTGAGTTTAATCAAGCGTTATTAAATCTGTTAGCAGAGCTTGTTGAAAGTTCTGCTCAACCAAGACTGGTGGTTGCCTTAAGTGGGGGAGTGGACTCAGTGGTTTTATTGAGATTGTTAGTGCAGTTTCAACGAGACTATCCCCATTACCAAGTATTAGCACATAATGTGAACCATGGTTTAAGTCCACATGCAGAACAGTGGGCTGATTTTTGTGAAGTGTATTGCGCTTCTTTAAACGTTAAACTCTTACGTTCGATTGTTAATATTCAAAAAACTAGCCGTAATAGTTTAGAAGCCTTAGCACGTGAAGCGCGTTATCAATGTTTTTCTCAACACCTGCAAGCCGATGACATCCTATTAACCGGACATCATCAAGATGATCAATTAGAAACCTTATTACTGGCATTAAAAAGAGGATCTGGCAGTACTGGGTTACAGGGCATTCGAGCCATTCAACCTTTCCACAATGGTCACTTAGTGCGTCCATTGTTAAACTTTTCTCGCAAGCAAATTATTGATTATGCTGAAACAGCAGGGTTGAAGTGGGTAGAGGATGAGAGTAATCAAGATACCGACTTTGATCGTAATTTTATCCGTCACCAAATAACGCCATTATTAACTGAGCGTTGGCCTGCTATTGCAAGCTCTGCTTCACGCACTGCTCGTTTGTGTCAGGAGCAACAAGGTTTAGTTGATGAAGTAGCCGCACAAGATCTCCAACAATCGATGTGTGTGCGATTAGGCACACAAACTTTGTCGATCGCTGCATTGGTTGATTTATCTCAAGCTCGTCGCAATAATTTATTGCGCTATTGGTTAAAGTTCAATGGTTTGGACTACCCAAGTAGCAAACAGTTAACCGTTTTATGGCAAGAAGTCGCACTCGCTGAGCAAGGGAAACAACCCTGTTTGCAATTAGCGAGCAATACAATTCAGCGCTATCAAGGTGAACTTTATATTGTGCCAGTAAAGCCTTTAATCATTCCCGATTCTCCTGTGACTTGGTCTGGAGAGCCTTTGTTATGGGTTAGCCCAGATAAACTGGCAGTAGACTTTTCTATGGTGGATGCTGCCTTGGCTAAGCAGCATACAATCAGTTGTTGCTTTCGACAGCACCTAGACCCTAAGTTAACCTGTTTAGTTGAAGGTAGATCTAAATCACGTTCGATTAAAAAGCTGCTACAGGAATCTAAAGTGCCAACATGGCAAAGAGAACAAGTGGTATTTATTTTTATTGATGGCCAATTAGTACAAGCCTTAGGAGTATGGCATTGTCAGCCATCTCCTACTAGGCAATTACCTAAGTTAAACTTATCGTTGCGCTCTATCTAACGCTTTGTTCTGGTATAAGTGCTGGTCGGCTTGATCAAATAGTTGAGAAGCCGTTGTTCCAATTTCCCAATGGCTAAAGCCGTAGCTTGCTGAGAAATCAAGCTCCTTAAGTAAGCTATTCTTGTCTATCTCTTGCAAAATACGTTGCTGCACTTTACTCACAGAGCAAGGTGCGGAAGGTTGTAGGATAACAACAAACTCATCACCACCTAAACGAAATACAAAATCAGAAGTACGAATACTTTTAGTTAGCACTTGTGCGAAGGCATTTAATACTTGGTCACCTTTAGTGTGTCCGTATGTATCATTAATCGGTTTGAATTTATTAATATCAAGCACCATTAAAGATAAACCTAGATTAGTACGGTTGCTTTGTTCAATGGCATGAAAAATAGTCTCTTCATAATAAGCTCGGTTACCGATATTAGTGAGGTGATCTTTATACACCATAGAGCTTAATTCAGAAAATCGTAGCGCATGTTTTAACGTTGGTTGCAGTAACTGATGTAACTCCGCTAATAACTTATCTTCAGTAGCGGTAATAGGTGTTTCACTTTGATAGGTCATAGTGCCTAATCTTGGTGAGTGATCCGCTGAATCTAAGTTAAAGTTACGAGTAAAATTACTCGGCAGTGATTTTGATAAACTAAAAAAACCAAAAGCAGACTGAAAGCGAATATTAAAAGGGCGGATAAAACTTGCCACTAAAGAGGCAAAATTTTCCATTATCTCTTTCAAGTCTAAGCTTTTTTGCAAAGTCTCAAGGGTAAATAATTTATCTTTTGTGCTTAATAATGGCTCATTGGAAAAAACAGTGAATATCGGTGATTTAGTACCGTTATAGCTGTATTCTTTATTAGGGATGCTTTCCATATAATTTCCTTTGATTGCGCATTAGCGGCATTAATTTGACGTTTGATTAAATTGAATCGATATGTTGTTAATAAAGCGAAATCCGTGCCATTTATTGATTTTTTGTTTTTTAAAGTGAAGATGATTAAAAGTAATTGATTTATTGGTAAATTTTTTTATTCTAGCTGAAATGCTGCTATGGGAAATACTGGCTAATTTTTAGTTATACCAATGACATTAAAATAAGTGATCTAAATTTTGTGCAGGAAAAATGACTTAGTTTAAGGCGTAATTTAAGCCTTTCGACGATCAACTTCGTTAATAGCCTATCGGAGCATTAACGAAAAGATGTTAATTCTTTAATAGCCGCACTATTTACGAAAATTACAACGAAGCAATAAGTTATTTTAACAAGTAAAATAGATCAGTTAATTAGTGTGGTTTGTATTAAGCATTGTTGCTTACTTAGAACATGTTATTCTTTACTCAATCAATGCCTGTTTTTAATGGGAAGCTTATGTCTAAAAACTTATCTGAAGTGCTCTTTTCTGAAAAAAACAATGTTCGTGAAACCTCATCATTAATTGCGAACAGTGGATCTAAAAAACACCAAAGACAACATCAATCCACCTTAGATGGTCAGCAATCGGTAGGTTGGTATCGTCTACTCAAATTATTGCAGTGGTCATGGCAAGGAATAGATATCATCGACTGTTATGAAGTCTTAGCCAAAATCAGTGCATCCACTAATCCAAGAACTGACTCTAATTTGTTAGATACAGTGATAGGTTTTCGCTCCGGTAATTGGAGTTATGAGTGGTCAAAAAAAGCGATGACTTATCAAAAGCAAGCCAATCAATATAGTCAGGATGGTGATACGCAACAAGCGCAACAACATTACTATCTAGCATCACAACTTTATAGTGTCGCTAGTTACCCGCATTTAAAAGGTGATGAAAATAGTATCCAAGCACAAACGTTGGCGGTAACTAATTACCGACAATCTTTTATGCATAACAGGCATGCCCTGTTAAAAGAGATACAGGTGCCTTTTCAAGGTAAGCAGGTAACAACTTTTTTACACCTTCCAAATGATGATGTGATTCATCCTGTGGTCATTGTTAGTGCTGGCATTGATACACTGCAGTGTGATTTTCTACCGTTATTTGAACGTTACTTAAAACCGGCTGGTATTGCCATGTTAACTGTGGATATGCCTGGAGTAGGTTTTTCAAATCACTTAAAACTGACCCAAGACACATCACTATTACACCAAGCTGTATTACAGCATGTTGCTGATATCCCTTGGGTCGATCAATCCCGTGTAGCCTTAATGGGAATGAGAATGGGCGCAAATGCGTTAAATCGTTTAGCTTATGTGGAACCACACCGCGCCAAAGCTGTGGTTAGTGTTGGTGCTGCCGTGGCCAGTGTATTTGATGATATTAATCGTTTTAAGCAGTTACCTGTGATGACCCTAGATTGTTTAGCAAGTCGTATGCAATTGCAGAAATCAGATGCCAGTTATCTGTATCAACACTGTGTGCCATTTTCATTAATTAAGCAGGGACTGCTAGGGCGTAAAAAAGTGAAAACCCCATGCCTAAGCATTGGCCATAGTGATGATTTGATGTGTAGTGAACAAGATCTCAAACTGATGGCGAGAATTAGCTACGAAAGTGAAGCAAAAATTATTGATAAGTCTCCCATATTTGACTCTTATTTGATAACTTTACAGTATTCTGCACAATGGTTAGCAAAACATTTACAAGAGTAAGTGGTATATTAACCGCAGTTAAATTAACTGTATGTCATTCAAGGAGCGTTAGAATATGTCTCAGACCCTAGCAAAAGGGCCATCACGTGGTCGCTTATTTAAGTTATTTAATGAAATCGGCCCTTACTTTCGTCAGTTACAATCCGATGAATCAACATTTTTTTTTGACTGTTTAGAGATATGCATTGATATCAAAAAAGAACCAGAAGAAAGAACCTTTTTAGGCTGGTGGTTAGTGGTTAATAGAGAAGATACTGAATTTACCTACCAACGCTTTAATGGCCTTTATAATCTAAAAGGTGAATGGGAAGAGACTAAGATCACTAAAAAGCAGATGCAGCAGTTAGACCAAGCTTTTCAACTATTCATTGATAAATTAAGCGAGTTAATCGATGTTGAAACAGGCTATCAATTAACACCTCGCTAACCTTCCTTTTATCTTGTATTTATTTTTGCGCATTTCATTTCTGCAATAATGGTATACTAGCAACGGCAACTCATCGAGTTGCTGTTTTTTTAAGCTCAATAATGATTAAACGAAATTGATAGCAAACACACTTTTTAAGCAATCCATTTGTTTGAGTTAATTTACTTTTTGTCGGTTATGATAGTGATCAATAACATTGTTATGCACTTAATGACTGTGTATTAAGTTATGTTGCTGCACAACATCTAGGCAACTTTTTAAAGTGATGCGTATCAGATACCTAGAGCCTTTTTTATTTTTTACATGAAGCATAAACCGATGAATGCGAATAAAAAAACAATTGTAGTTAAATTGGGAACCAGTGTTTTAACCAGTGGTACAAGTAAGTTAGACCGAGCACAAATGCTTGAGATTGTCCGTCAATGTGCGATTTTACATCAACAGGGTCACCCCATTATAGTGGTGACGTCAGGCGCAATCGCAGCAGGTAAAGAACATCTCAATATGCCCGATATAGCACCAACAATTGCTAATAAACAGATGTTAGCAGCGGTAGGACAAGGGCAATTAGTGAGAGAGTGGGAAAACCTATTCAAGATATACGGTTTACATGTCGGCCAAATGCTATTAACCCGTGCTGATTTAGGTGATAAAGGGCGTTTTCTTAATGCAAGGGATACCCTACATACGTTATTAAAGCACCGTATCATTCCATTGATTAATGAGAATGACGCCGTTGCAACCCGAGAAATTAAAGTCGGAGATAACGATAACCTATCGGCACTTGTTGCGTTATTAGCAGATGCGGATCAACTGATCTTATTAACCGATCAGAGTGGTCTATTTACCGCTGACCCACGTAATAATCCCGAGGCACAATTAATTACAGAGGTAAATGAAATAACAGAGGCGATTCATAATCTAGCTGGCGGCAGTGTCGGTGGTTTAGGAACCGGTGGCATGGCCACTAAGATTGAATCTGCAACCGTTGCTAATCGTGCTGGTATTGAAGTGGTGATCGCTTCAGGGCAACGTAAAAATGTTATTTTAGATGCGGCCAATGATATTTCCGTTGGGACGCGTTTTGTATCTGAAAACAATCGTTTAGAAGCAAGAAAAAACTGGATATTCGCAGGGTCGCGATCTGCGGGTACGATAGTGGTGGACCTAGGCGCTGAACACGCCATCTTAAACGGCGGAAGTAGTTTACTGGCTAAAGGTATACAGTCCGTTGAGTCTCAATTTTTACGTGGATACGTAGTATCCGTTTGTAATCAAAAAGGTAAAGAGATAGCACGTGGTATCGTACGCTATAAAAGCGTCGATATTGATAAGATCAAAGGTCAGCACTCAGATGAAATTGAAAAAATATTAGGTTATGAACATGGTTCCGTCGTTATTCATCGCGACGACCTAGTTATTTTATAATTAGACCCTCTCGCTGTGGGTCTGCAAAAGGAGTAGAAATGAGTTTACAACAATTAGGTCAACAAGCAAAAGATGCAAGTTACGAGTTGGCAATCACTGATACGACGACAAAAAACGCAGCGCTAGAAGCGATTGCAATTGAATTAGAAGCGAATGTGGCAGAGATAGTTGCTGCAAATAAAAAAGATATCGAAGCAGGTAAAGCTGCTGGTCTTACAGATGCATTATTAGATCGCTTATTATTAGATGAACCTCGCTTAGCGGGTGTAATTAGTGATTTACGTAGTGTGATTGGGTTAGCTGATCCGGTGGGTGAAGAATTTGATGGAAAAATTCTAGAGAACGGCTTAACACTATCTAAACGTCGTGTTCCAGTAGGGGTATTAGGTGTTATTTATGAAGCGCGTCCTAATGTAACCATTGATATTGCAGCACTGAGTTTAAAAACGGGTAATGCAAGTATCTTACGTGGTGGTAAAGAAACCATTAACTCTAACCTAGTGTTAGTAAAATGCATCCAGTCTGCATTAGAAAAAGTAGGTTTACCAAAAACGGCAGTACAGTACATTGAGAATACAGACCGTGCTTTAGTCGGTGAGTTATTAAAACTCGATAAATACGTGGATATGATCATTCCACGTGGTAACTCTGGTTTACAAAACTTCTGTAAAGAGAACAGTACGATCCCAGTTATTATTGGCGGAATTGGTATTTGTCATCTATTCGCTGAAAAAACCGCGGATGTTGAGAAAGCCTTAGCCATTATTGAAAATGCTAAAGTGCAACGTCCAAGTGTTTGTAATGCATTAGATACATTATTAGTGGAAGCTGATATTGCAGAAACGTTCTTACCAAAAGTGGCCGCGCACTTATCACCATTAGGTGTGACATTAGTGGCTGAAGAGAAAGCGAAAGCAATTTTAGGTGATGATGCGGTTGCAGCACAAGAAGGTGACTTCTCTAAAGAGTGGTTATCCCTGAACTTAGGTGTAAAAGTAGTCGAAAATTTAAGCGAAGCATTAGCACACATTCGTGAGCATAGTTCTGCGCACTCTGAAGGCATTTTGACTAACGATTTTACTATCGCAAATAAGTTTATCAGTGCAGTAGATGCTGCTGCTGTGTATGTTAATACCAGCACCCGTTTCACTGATGGTAGCCAATTTGGTTTGGGTGCTGAAGTTGCGGTATCGACACAGAAGCTACATGCGCGTGGTCCAATGGGGTTACCTGAATTAACCACCTACAAATGGGTTGGTATTAGTGACCATTTAATTCGTTCGTAAGGTTTAATCTTCATTAGTAAAGGGCTTGTTACCGCTGGTAACAAGCCCTTTTTATTTGTCTTTTATTTTTAAATTTATTTTTCTCTAAAGCGAGAATTAAAGCACCTCGGCGTTAAACTGACCTTTATCTAATGTCACTTGTACCTTATCACCGGTTTTTAAGTTTGTTGGGTCTGTACACACCTTATCTGAATCATCTTTCACAATGGCATATCCTCGGGCTAAGGTAGCTAAAGGACTGTAAGCATTTAACTGTTGTATTTGGTGATGTAAATGTTGCTCTGATTGATTAAGTTGTGCGGCCATCGCTTGAGTTAACTGACGCTTTAATTGTTGCTGCTTATGTTGAGCCATTGCGATGTAATGTACTGGACTAGATTGTTGTAATCTGTTTTTTAACTGCGAGCTGATAGTCGTTTGTTGTTGCATCGTTTGTTGCATCGCATGTTGTAAACGCAAGCTTAATTCATCTAGGTGTTGTGTTTGCTGTTGCAGTTTATGTTTAGGATCATGCTGTAATAGCGTCTGCTTTAATAATAACTGCTGGTGGGTTTTATGTTGCATGGTATTCAACATAGCTTGTTTTAAACGATTCACTAATGTGGTCAGCTGTGAAGAAACAAAGGTCTTATGTTGGCTAACCAATTCAGCCGCTGCAGAAGGTGTTGCTGCACGAAGGTCGGCCACAAAGTCACTGATGGTAATATCAATCTCATGACCAACAGCACTGATCACTGGTAATTGACTATGGTAGATGGCGTAAGCCACATCAGGTTCATTGAAACACCATAGATCTTCTAATGAGCCGCCGCCGCGACCGACAATTAATACATCACACTCATTACGCGCATTGGCTAAGGCTATTTGAGAAGCAACAGAAAAGGCACTGCCTTGCCCTTGTACTTGGCTAGGGTAGATGATCACCTGCAAACGAGGATCACGACGCTTTAATACGCTGAGTATGTCATGCAGTGCAGCGCCCGTTGAAGAGGTAACAATACCGACTCGTTTAATTATCTCTGGTAAAGGTTTTTTCAGCGATTCTGAAAATAAGCCCTGCGCAGCTAATTGGCATTTTAACTCTTCAAATTGTTGTTTTAATAAACCATCACCTTCCGGAGCCATAGTTTCAACAATTAACTGGTAATCACCACGCGCTTCATAAAGACTTAATTTGGCGCGCACTAATACCTGTTGACCATGTTTAGGAGTAAACCCAGTTCGGCTATTATTACCGCGAAACATGGCACATTTAATTTGTGCACTATGGTCTTTTAAGGTGAAATACCAATGACCCGATACCGCTATGGTCAGATTAGATATTTCACCTGAGAGCCAAATAACGCCCAAACCAGTCTCTAATAAGGCTTTAGCTGCACGATTTAGTGAACTTACGCTGTAAATATTTTTGTTTTGAGTCGCCATAGCAGGAGTTTTTACCAAAGAAATCAGGGACTAAATATTAACACAGTAAAAACTCAGTATAAAAACATAAATAGTGTTGTACTTATTCTTGATTACGATTAAAATCCCACCGCAATATCCTACCCAAGCTAGACTTGGGTAACCCTAAAATACTCCCAACTATAAGTGAGATATTGCAATGCTAAGAATAGCAAAAGATGCGTTAACATTTGACGATGTATTATTAGTACCAGCTCATTCGACTGTACTACCAAACACTGCTGACCTAACAACACAATTAACAGAAAACATCTCGTTAAATATTCCTGTCGTTTCTGCTGCAATGGATACTGTAACTGAAGCACGTTTTGCGATCGCTTTAGCGCAAGAAGGCGGCATGGGTTTTATCCATAAAAACATGTCTATCGAATTACAGGCTGAACAAGTTCGTTTAGTTAAAATTCATGAAAGTGGCGTTGTAGCTACCCCAATTACTGTTTCTCCTTCTACTACATTAGGTGAAATCAAAGAATTAACAGCAAAACACGGCTTTGCTGGTTACCCTGTTGTTGAAGACTCAGGTGAACTAGTCGGTATTATTACTGGTCGTGACGTACTATTCGAAACGGATATGAACCGTCCCGCTGCTGAAGTCATGACGCCGAAGCCAGAACTAGTAACGGCTAAATCAAATACACCACGCGATGAAATTGAAGCATTAATGCATAAGCACCGTATCGAGAAAGTGCTATTAACTGATGATAACTTTAAACTTAAAGGCATGATCACGGTTAAAGATTTCCGTAAAGCAGAACAAAAACCAAATGCATGTAAAGACGAACTAGGTCGTTTACGAGTAGGTGCTGCTGTTGGTGCTGGTGCTGGTAATGAAGAGCGTGTTGATGCGTTAGTAGAAGCGGGTGTTGATGTGTTATTAATTGATTCATCTCATGGTCATTCTCAAGGGGTATTGGATCGCATTAAAGCGACACGTGCTGCTTATCCTAATCTAGAAATTATCGGTGGTAACATCGCTACTGGTGAAGGTGCAAAAGCATTGGTTGCTGCTGGTTGTAGTGCGGTTAAAGTAGGTATCGGCCCAGGTTCAATCTGTACAACACGTATTGTAACAGGCGTTGGTGTACCGCAAATTACTGCTATCTCTGATGCGGTTGATGCATTACAAGGTACTGGTATCCCAGTTATTGCTGATGGTGGCATTCGTTTCTCTGGTGATATTGCTAAAGCGCTAGCAGCGGGTGCATCATGTGTAATGATGGGCAGCATGTTTGCTGGTACAGAAGAATCTCCGGGTGAAATCATTTTATACCAAGGTCGTTCTTACAAATCATACCGTGGTATGGGGTCACTTGGCGCTATGTCTCAAGGTTCTTCAGATCGTTACTTCCAATCGGATAACGCAGCAGACAAGCTAGTACCAGAAGGTATTGAAGGCCGTGTTGCTTATAAAGGTAAAGTAAAAGAGATTATTCATCAGCAAATGGGTGGCGTACGTTCATCAATGGGTCTAACAGGCTGTGCGACGATTAAAGAGATGAATACAAAAGCAATGTTCGTTAAAATTACCAGTGCAGGTATGGGTGAGAGCCACGTACATGACGTTGCTATTTCTAAAGAAGCGCCTAACTACCGTACTGGTGGTTAATCTGACGGTTTAGTGAGGGAACTAGGCTCAACGCCTTTATTATTTAAGTTTATAAATAATAAAGGGTTATTAAGTGCCTAGTTATGCTTCAACACATAATTTCTTAAAAGACGATTTATATCGTCTTTTATTCATTTTTAGAAACAAAAAATTAGGACAGCATAATGAGTAAGAACATTCATGACCAACGTATTCTAATATTAGACTTTGGCTCTCAATACACACAGCTAATTGCACGCCGTATTCGTGAAATTGGTGTTTACTGTGAACTATGGAGCTGGGATGTTGATGAACAAGACATCAAAGAGTTTAATCCAAACGGTATTATCCTTGCTGGTGGCCCTGAAAGCGTTATCGCTGAAGGCTCTCCTCGCGCACCTGAATATGTATTTACTGCTGGTGTCCCAGTATTAGGTATCTGTTACGGTATGCAGACTATGTCTCACCAATTAGGCGGCGCTGTAATCAAAGGCGAAGGTGAAGGTGAATTTGGTTATGCGCAGGTAGAAGTACAAGCGGAATCTGCCTTCTTTAAGTCAATCCAAGATGCTATATCTGAACAAGGTAAAACGTTATTAGACGTATGGATGAGTCATGGTGATAAAGTGTCAGCTATTCCAGCTGACTTTACTACTGTTGCTAATACTGCTACTTGTAAATACGCTGCTATTGCGAATGAAGAGAAACGTTTTTACGGTGTTCAATTCCACCCAGAAGTAACTCACACAACTCAAGGTGAAGCAATGCTTCGCAACTTCGTTGTGGATATTTGTGGCTGTGAAACACTTTGGACGCCTGCATCAATCATTGACGATGCAGTAGTTCGTATGAAAGAACAAGTAGGCGATGATGAAGTTATCTTAGGTTTATCTGGTGGTGTTGATTCATCTGTAGTAGCAATGCTTTTACAGCGTGCGATTGGCGATAAGCTAACTTGTGTATTTGTTGATAACGGTTTATTGCGTTTAAACGAAGGCGCGCAAGTGATGGAGATGTTTGGCGAAAAATTTGGTCTAAACATTGTTCATGTTAATGCGGAGCACCGTTTCTTAGAGCAAATGGCGGGTGAAAGCGATCCAGAAGCGAAGCGTAAAATTATTGGTCGTGTCTTTGTTGAAATTTTCGATGAAGAGTCTAAGAAATTATCAAATGCAAAATGGTTAGCTCAAGGCACTATTTACCCTGATGTTATTGAATCTGCAGCTTCTAAAAACGGTAAAGCACACGTCATTAAATCTCACCATAACGTAGGTGGATTACCGGATGATATGGCAATGGGTCTGGTAGAGCCATTACGTGAATTATTTAAAGATGAAGTACGTAAAATTGGTTTAGAACTAGGTTTACCGTATGGCATGCTTTATCGTCACCCATTCCCTGGGCCTGGTCTAGGTGTGCGTGTTTTAGGTGAAGTGAAGAAAGAGTACTGTGATCTATTACGTCGTGCAGATGCTATCTTCATTGAAGAATTACACAAAGCTGAGTTATACCATAAAGTAAGCCAAGCATTTGTAGTATTCCTACCGGTTCGTTCAGTCGGTGTGATGGGCGATTGTCGTAAATATGATTGGGTTGTTTCACTACGTTGTGTTGAAACTATCGATTTCATGACCGCACGTTGGTCGCATTTACCTTATGAGTTAATCGGTCATGTTTCTAACCGCATCATTAATGAAATTGATGGTATCTCACGAGTTGTGTACGATGTGTCAGGTAAACCACCTGCAACCATCGAATGGGAATAATCATTCCTGATTAACTACATGAACTGATGTGTAATTAATTGATGAAAAGGTGGCTTATTAGCCACCTTTTTTGTAGGTTTATTTTGTCAAAATTAAAGGAAACCCTGTGATTGATATGACTGGCTTATTACAAGATGCTGAATTTATTGAAAGCCCTTTCTTTAACGAACGCCCTGACAATACCGATATTAGTTTATTAGTGATTCATTGTATTAGTCTGCCTGAAGGACAGTTTGGTACGGAACATGTTAAAAACCTTTTTACTGGCGAGTTAGATTGTAAAGCACATCCTAGTTTTAGTTGCTTAGAAGGCCTAGAAGTCTCTGCTCATTGTGTTATTCGTCGTGATGGCAAAGTAGAGCAATACGTGCCATTTGATAAACGTGCTTGGCATGCTGGCGTGTCTAGTTTTGATGGGGTGGATGGTTGTAATGATTTTTCCATTGGTATTGAGTTAGAAGGGACTGATTGCACCAGTTATACTGAGGCTCAATATCGTTCATTAGCGCAAGTGACAGAGCAGATACAGCAAAAATATCCACTTATTACCCAAGAGAGAATTGTTGCGCATAGTGATATTGCACCAGGGAGAAAAACTGATCCAGGTAGTGAATTTGATTGGCAATATTATTTCAAATTATTAAAGTAAGTTTCAACTCATAGGCAAAGAACTCGCTTATGAGTTGATTTAGAAGCTTATTATTTCAGGTAATGGGTTAATTGTTGCATATTAGGTAATGCAGTCATTGCGCCTTTTTTAGTGACTGCCAAAGCTCCACATGCATTGGCCCATTTTACCGCTGTTAGTATTTCGTTTTGAGCAAACCAATTGTTACTGGCAGATAAGTAACGAAGTAGACCACCTACAAATGCATCGCCAGCTCCCGTTGTATCAACAGGCACCGCTGCTTTCCCCTTAATTAGTTGTTGTTCATTTCCGTTAATTACTAGCGCTCCTTTAGCCCCTTGAGTAACTAATACTAGTGTATTTTTATAGGCTTTAATCTTTAATAAAGCCTCATTTAAATCGTGACTATCAGTTAAAAATAATAGTTCATCATCGGAAAATTTAACGACATCAGCAAGCTTTACTGCATTTAACACCACTTCTTTTATTTCTTCTGGCTTTGACCATACTTCATCTCTTAAATTAGGATCAAAACTAATATATCCCCCTTCTTCTTTCATCTTTTTTATTGCTAAAAATGTACTACTTCGACTCGGCTCATTAGCGAGTGCAATAGAGCAAATATGTAACCATTGATTCGTTTCAAACTTAGGAATATCTGAAGCTTGCATAAATTGATCTGCACTAGGCTTAACCATAAAAGTGAAGGTGCGTTCACCTAGTTCATCTAAGTCAACAACCACTGTGGATGTTCGTTGTTTGGTATCGATTGTGATGTTGGTAGTATCAACCGATTCTTCGGATAAAGTTTCAAGCATGAATCTCCCGATTGGGTCATGACCAATCCGACCAAAAAAAGCGCTTTCTCCTCCGAGACGTGAAATAGCAACTGCTACATTAGCTGGTGCGCCTCCAGGACATTTTAAGTATGTATCTAAACCTTCAGGAATTAAATCCACAACAGCATCACCGCTAACCCAAACTTTATTCATAAATACCTCTTATATTTAACAAAAGCCAATCTATCAATTGGCTTTGTATTTGTTATGCTGATTTTAACTGTTTAGATTTAGCTCTAGAGCCAAGCAACAGGGTAAGCACAAAAGTAGTAATAAAAGCGATAAGCATGCCAATGATATATGGAGTTACATCACCTGTTCTGATAGAAATAATACCAGGTATTCCAGCTGCACCTAGAGCACTTGCTTTAACATTAAACAGTGTAATAAATGCACTTGCTGTAGCTGCACCACAAATAGCGGCAATGAATGGGTAACGTAATTTTAAATTAACACCGAACATTGCTGGCTCTGTTATCCCTAGTAATGCAGTAATGCCTGATGGAATTGCAATACCTTTTAGTTTGATATCCTTAGTTGTAAAGCCTACTGCTAAAGCTGCACCGCCTTGAGCAATATTAGCCATTGCAGCGATTGGGAAAATGAAAGATCCACCTGTCACCGCAATATCAGCGAGTAGTTGGATCTCTATGGCAATAAAGCTGTGATGCATGCCTGTGATTACAAAAGGAGCATAAATAAAACCAAATAATGCACCACCAATAAAGCCAGCAGAGTCATATAACCAATTTAATCCATCGCCTAATAAAAAGCCGATATCACGAGTGAATGGACCAACGACAGTGAAAGTTAGTATGCCAGTGATAAAAATTGCTAAGAGGGGAGTTAATAAATTATCTAATACTGATGGAATAAACTTTCTTAATCCTATTTCTATTTTAGCAAGGATATAAGTAGCCACTAGAACAGGCAGTACTGAACCTTGATAGCCTACTTTTTCAATTTCATAGCCAAGAATATCCCACACAGGTATATTCCCTGAAATGGCTGCACCACTAAACCCCCAACCATTTAATAGATCTGGATGTACCATTAACATGCCTAATGCAGCAGCTAAGAAGGGGTTCCCTCCAAATTTTTTACTGGCTGAAAAAGCAATCAAAATAGGTAAAAAAACAAAAGGAGCATTTGCAAAGGTATTGATTAAGTTTGCTAGATCTGTGATGCCTGGGTAAGCGTCAACGAGAGACTTCCCTTCGATAAATAAACCGGGGGCTACTAGTATATTGAATATACCCATCAATAAACCACCTGCTACAATAGCAGGGATAATAGGAACAAATATATCTGATAAGCCTTTAACTGCTTGTTGTACTATGTTTTGTTTTGTAGCACCAGATGCAGCTACATCTTTGGTACTCATATCACTCATGCCAGTTATCTTAGCCATCTCCGAGTACACTTGATTAACTATCCCAGAACCAAAAATGACTTGGTATTGACCCGCTACTTTAAATTGACCTTTAACACCTTCAAGTGAGTCGATCGCATTTTCATCAATTTTTGATTCATCTTCAACAGCTAGGCGTAAACGAGTTGCACAGTGAGCTAATGCTTTTATGTTTTCTTTTCCCCCCAACATCTTGACTAATTTGATAGCAACTTGCGGATAATTCATAATTTACTCCTGAAATAGGTTTTATTGGGAACGTTTGCAGTAATTGGATTTTTCTGCAATTTAACTCTATTTACAAGTTTGTTTATGAAGAAGTGTGACTTCGACCATTGTTGCGAGTATAAGCATATGATTATGCTTATATTGGTTGATTTTAGGATGTTTGGTATGATTCGTTTGTAAATTATAAATATTTTAAGGGAAAATATGTCTGGGTTGCATGCTGTTGCTAAATTAGCTGGCGTATCAAAATCCACTGTATCTCGGGTTATTAATAATGAGTACGGTGTAAAAAAAAGCACAAAAGCTAAAGTGTTAAAAGCAATTGATGAATGTGGTTATATGGCCAATCAAGTTGCTCGAGATTTAAAGTCACAAAAAACACACCTGATAGGCGTCATTGCTCCAAGAATTTCATCAAACGCTGTTTCCTTAGGGTTAGAAGGTATGGCAAGTGTTTTTGAAAAGGCCGGAAAACATTTATTATTAGCGAATAGCGAACAGAATAATGATAAGGAAATTGAATACATAACGCGGTTTAACCAAAGACGTGTAGAAGGTATTTTACATTTTGCCACTCATTTAGACTCATCATTAGTAGAAGCGATTCAGGCATCTGTAGTACCCGTTGTTTTAATCGGTCAAGATGGGTCTCTTTATAATATACCTAGTGTCATCCATGATGACTTACGAGTCGGCTTCAATGCGGGTATTCGGTTATTAAATGCAGGGGCTAAAGAGATTGGGTTTATTGGAGTGAATAGCCAAGATATAGCGGTTGATAATGATCGTTTCCAAGGGTTACAACAGGCGCTAATAAGGTCAAACGAAAAGTTACCTTTATTTCATAGTCGTGGTGAGTTTACAATCGAGTCTGGATATCAACAGACAAAAGACCTACTCATAAAGTGGCCTCAACTTGATGGTTTATTTTGTGCGACAGATAGGATTGCCATTGGTGCTATGAAGGCAATAAGCGAAGCGAATCTAAAACCTGGTGTTAACATTAAAGTGTTAGGTGTTGGTAATGATGAGCTTGGTAAAGTCTGCACCCCTAGTTTATCTACTTTCAATTACGGCTTTCAATTATCGGGTCAAAAATCGGCTCAAATGCTACTTGAATTAATAGAAAATAAAAGTTCTGAAGTAAGTAAATTGGTCTTGAGTTTCGAAGATGTTTCTCGAAGTAGTTGTTAAGCAAATAAGCTTAAACGTTGAGAATATATTATTTTCTGTAACAATCCTTAGACGCTTTTATGTGAGAACACTTGCAAAGTATCTTATTTCTCGTTACATTTTGCAAACGTTCCCAATTAAGTGAGGTTGTTATGTTGTTAGCGATGCTTGAGCAATGCGGAGGTGTTGAAAATATATCTCGTATTTTGAATCCTGATTCGCGTATTATTTTAGAGATTAAAGATCAGGATTTATTAAAAGAAGACGCTGCAATAGAAAGCTACAACCCTTGTCTGAAGCAGATCACGTTTTTAATACCTTCCTCTGCAACGGGTGGAGACGATTCAGACTCTATTAAGCAGCAGTTGCTAGAGATAGGCAGATTAATTTCTCAACAACAATTAAAAATGGCAAGTAATTACCTTACACCTGTTGATTGCCCTCATCGTCCAAAATGGCATATTTCTCCTCCTCAGGGGCTACTAAACGATCCTAACGGTTTTATTTATCACCAAGGCGAATACCATCTTTTTTATCAACTTTACCCTTATGGATGCGAGCATAAAGATAAGCACTGGGTTCATTTAAGTAGTTTAGATTTAGTCAATTGGCATTGGAAATCATTAGTTTTGATGCCCTCTGATTACTTTGATAGCCATGGAGTCTTTTCTGGGCACGCATTAAGTTATGAGCAAGAGCTACTACTTTTTTATACTGGAAATGTACGTATTGGTGAAGATAGAGTTAGACAAACAATGCAATGTATAGCTTCTTCTTCGAACACTACTGATTTTATAAAACATGGACCGGTTATTACAGAGCTTCCGCCCAATGTCACTCCTCATTGTAGAGACCCTAAAGTTATTTTTTATAATAACAAATGGTTGATGTTATTAGGTGCGCAAAGGGAAGACGAGGTTGGTCGTTTAGCAATTTATGAATCATTAGATTTAAAAAATTGGTCTTTTGTTAGTCTGTGTGGTGATGAATTAGGGGATTTTGGTTACATGTGGGAGTGCCCTGATTTTTTCAAGCTAAATAATCAGGAGTTCATAGTGATCTGCCCGCAAGGTATCAAATCACCTTATGCAAGCAATACTGTCAAGCATCATAATTGCATCTTAAAAGCATTTTTTGATAATGATAATAGAGTGATTATGAGTGATCCTCAAACCTTAGATCATGGTTTTGATTTCTATGCTCCACAAACTCTAGAGTCTAAAGATGGCAGAAGGATTATGTGTGGTTGGATGGGGTTACCAGATGAAGTTAATCATGAAAGTTGTGATAATGGATGGGTACATCAATTAACTGCTTTACGTGAATTGTCATACCACAATGACCGATTAATACAATTACCGCTAGCAGAGCTAAGTTCTTTACGTGAAACTAAAGTGAGCATTGAGCCGCATCAAAAAAGCATTGATCTAAAGAGTAAATCCTTTGAATTAATTGCTACATTAGAGTGGGGAAGTTGCTTATCTTTGTATTGTTCAGAGTCTAGTTGCTGTGAGATACGTTTAAATGCTGAAAAGCAAGTTTTAGAGTTAGATAGATCAAATACGTTAATTCGTGAAGGAGACACATTAAGAGAGTTCGCTTTACCGGGTTTAGATCAAGTAAAAATACAAATTCTCTCAGATAACTCATCATTAGAAATATTCATTGATGATGGCCGAGCTGTTATGTCTGCACGTGTTTTTACGCCAGAACATGCAACGGTTATTAAAACTCAAGGTAATGTCGATATTGAAAGTTGTTGGTTATTGGTTGCTGCATCGCAGCCATTCTTAAACTTCTGAAGATCATCTCTTAGTGGAAACAGGTGAATAAATATTTTATCTACCCTGTTTCCTTTCCCCTTATTTCAGCTTTACTTAAAGTCTTTAGCTACTCTATCCACTAATCGCATCGCTCATAATTTGATGAATAAGCATTTGATTAAATGGTCATTAAATCATACATATATAAAATGTTTTTAGAGTCTATTAAACGCATACATGAAGGCTTTAACTCAATAACCGCCTTAATTTCAGGGGCATTAAAAAAGATAAAAATCTAGAC
>NZ_QOCB01000130.1:2365-4148 GCF_003318165.1 Psychromonas sp. B3M02 | reverse complement strand
ACTAACTAAGCTTGCCTCAACCTTGCCAGTCCCAAACTACGCCAATGAGCTGATGTCTTTTTATGGTCGCTGGACCCGAGAATTTCAAACACACCGTCAACCATTTACTCATGGTGGTTTGATTCAAGAGAACCGTCGTGGCAGAACTTCCCATGAGAATTTCCCAGGCCTATTTGTAGGGACAGAGCATTTTAATGAGCAACAGGGTCAAGTATGGGGTTTCCACCTAGGTTGGAGTGGTAACCATCAATTACGTGCAGATGTTAAAAGTGATGGTCGTCGTTTTGTACAAGCAGGCGAACTATTATTTGCTGGTGAAACCAGCCTAGCTCCTGCACAGCAATATACAACACCTTGGTTATATGCCACTTATAGTGACAACGGTTTAAATGGTATTTCTGATAAATTCCACCGTTTTGTACGCGCTAATATTATTAGCTTTCCAACTGATAAACCTCGCCCTGTACATCTTAATACCTGGGAAGGGATTTACTTTAAACACGATCCAGACTATATCATGAAGATGGCCACTGAAGCCGCAGCCATGGGTGTTGAACGCTTTATCATTGATGATGGTTGGTTTATTGGTCGTGATGATGATCGTACCTCATTAGGTGATTGGTACCTTGATCAAACTAAATACCCCAATGGTCTAGAGCCAGTGATTGATCATGTTAATCAACAAGGCATGGAGTTTGGACTTTGGGTTGAGCCTGAAATGATCAGTAAAGACTCTAACTTGTACCGCGAACATCCTGAATGGCTATTAGCTTTACCCGGTTATGAGCAACCATCAGGGCGTTGGCAATACCTGTTAGATCTACAAAACCCAGCCTGTTTTGATTACCTTTTTGAGCGTCTTGATAGCCTGTTATCAAAATACAACATTGCCTACTTAAAGTGGGATATGAACCGTGAAATAGTGCAACCTGGGCATCAAGGTAAAGCGGCTATACATGGTCAAACTAAGGCTTTATACCGATTACTAGACCAATTATTAGCCGCACATCCAAAAGTAGAAATAGAGTCTTGTGCATCTGGTGGTGGTCGAATCGACTTTGAGATCCTCAAGCGTACCCATCGTTTCTGGGCGTCAGATTGTAATGATGCATTAGAGCGCCAAGCCATTCAGCGTGGTATGAGCTACTTTTTTCCACCAGAGGTGATGGGCGCACATATCGGCCCTGAGGAGTGTCATTCAACGAATCGACGCCATCATATCAACATGCGCGGTATTACTGCATTAGGTGGGCATATGGGCGTTGAGCTTGACCCACTGCAAGTATCAGAAGAAGAAAGAGAAGCCTTTACAAAATATATCGCCTTGCATAAACAATATCGCACGCTATTACATACGGGTCAGCATGTGCGCTTGGATACACCTGATAAACATCAAAATATCTACGGGGTATATAATGATCAAGCTTCATTAATAACAGTTTGTCAATTAACCATGCCGGACTATGCGTTACCTTCGCCTTTACGTATCGAATACCTTGATAGTAATGCGAGCTACCGAGTGACTATGGTAGAAACGTCTGAGGCTAGTTTCCAATTAATGAAACAACGCCCTGCTTGGCTTGAAAAAACCATTACCTTAAGTGGTGATAGTCTGAAGTATATTGGATTGACTTTGCCTATTCTTGACCCAGAATCGGCGATCATGATTTACTTAGAAAAAGTATAACCATTGCAATTAACGGCTAGCACTCACTAGCCGTTATTACCCTATTATCAAACACTTTATGGGTATTAAATTAACTGTTCAGCCTGCTTAAGCAAA
>NZ_QOCB01000130.1:0-2210 GCF_003318165.1 Psychromonas sp. B3M02 | reverse complement strand
CTGCTTAAGCAAAGCACGTAGTTTGTCTTTATTATCCTCTGTTTGTTGATAAAGTTGAGTACTTTTTCTCTCAATCAGCTGCGTTTCAATAAACTCTTGTTGCACAGACTGTAATTCAGCTTCAGCCATTTTTAAGACCATCAATACACTACGCTCACCAATCAATAGAAAGTCTTGCCTAATCGTGGTCAAAGGCGGAGTGAAATATGCACTGTCGGCAGTATCATCAAAACCAATCACAGATACCTGTTGAGGCACTTGTAAAGCAAACTCGTTAAGCGCTCTTAACACGCCCAATGCCATTTGATCACTGCCCACTAATACGGCATCGAACTGGCAACTATTACTCAAGGCTTGTTGAGTATGTAAATAACCACTACTGGCGAGCCAATCACCTTCAAATTGATCAACTATCGCAGCATCAGGATGTGCTTCGATACTATCTATCCAACCCGCTAAACGCTGTTGAGAAGCGCTAGAGTCATTAGGTCCTGTGATCACTAAAAAACGCTTTCTTTTTAAGCTAATCATTAAATTAACCGCTGCTTTTGCACCTTCATAATTAGCTGCATAGACAGCATTAACCTGGCTATCCAATGGCACATCGATAAATACAAAGTGCATACCTTGGTACGTCGTTTGTATCTGTTCTGACTCCTCTTTGCTAAGCGGAATATTTAATATAACAAACTCCACTCGCTGTGATTTAAGCTCATCTATCGCCGCGGTTACTTTCTCATAAGTATGCGTTGAAACCACCGCTAAGGAGATACCATAACCATGCTGTTTAGCCTGTTTACGAATGCCATTAGTAATTAAAGAGGCACCGTGTAAGAGGATGTCAACGGTCACTACGCCAATCATAGTCGATTTAGCGCGACTTAAAATCTGCGCACCTTTGTTGGGGATATACCCTAACTCTTTGATGGCCGCATTAACTTTAATACGTGTTTCTTCAGCAACATTTGCAGAACCATTGGTGACACGAGAAACAGTTTGTGTTGAAACGTTGGCTAGCTTAGCTACATCTTTAAATGTCACACTCATTATCTACTTCCATATATATTTGTTATACGAACGGCACCGATTATCACTTGCTATTATACAGGGGCTATTGCCATCGTGGTTCAATCAAATAGCAACTTTATGATCCCCCTATCAACAAATAACACGACCATTAAAAATTATTGAATTAAAGGGGAAAATTAGGGGCCGAGCAAGACCTACAATCAAAAAAGCAGAGCGGGTTATGCTCTGCTTTTTATCCAAGGTGCTGTATCAGCACCTATTGCATCTCATGATGGTTAAAAGCGTTAACTAGTTGCCAAACCAGCTGCTAATTTTTTAGCATGTCTTTGTTTGGTTCTAATTCTCGCAATGATACCTGCTAATAAGACCAAGCCAACAATAGCGTATATAACGATAAAGCCTTTATCTCCGGTCACTAACCCTAAGTCAGAGAAGACAATGTATGCGCCCAATACCATGTAAAGAATAATACCAGAGGCTTCAAAACGGAATGCCCAAGGCGTGATATCAATACTTTCGTTAATTGGCATTACATAAGCAGTCTCACGAGGACGTACTTTACCAATCAAGTACATTAGCGTACAACAAATCACAAACAACACCGCTAATTGATGGAAGAAATGTAACTCAGCAAGCGGTTGCAGTGGACCTAAGTATGAATGGAAAGCCGTTGGCGTAAATTGAATGGTACCGTAAGCCACGACAAATAAAGCCAGCGATATTTTAGCTGCAATAGCAGGCACACGTTTTGTCACGTAACCCATTAATACTATGGTAAAGATAGGCACGCTGAATAAACCAGCAAGACGTTGTAACAGGTCAAATAAACCATTTGGTGCAAACATAATGAATGGTGCAATACCTACCGATAAAATAGCAATGAATAGGCCAAATACACGTCCTTTATTCACTAACTCTAAATCAGAAAGTTTATTTTCTTTATCAAACATCGGCTTATAAACATTTAATGTAAATAAGGTTGTTGAAGAGTTTAAAACACCGTTAAAAGTCGACAAAATAGCACCAAACATTGCAGCAATAAAGAAGCCAACTAATGGTTTAGGTAACACCTCGTTCACTAGACGAGTATACATAGTATCCGCTTCAAAACTTTGTCCTGATGCGTCAACAGTCCCGAACATATGGTAAGCAATAATACCTGGAATAATTAAGAATAGCGG
>NZ_QOCB01000040.1 GCF_003318165.1 Psychromonas sp. B3M02 | reverse complement strand
ATATATATCAAACAACACAAGATCAATCTACCCCTAAAGTATATATTTGTTTACAAAATAAGGTGTGATCATTAGCCTAAAAAGAGAAAATGAGCTCAATTAATAGAAAAATATAAGATTTAAACTTGATTAAGATCATTGAATTTATTCTTAGAGAAATAAAATAGAATTGAATAAATCACTATTAAAATTAGTACATCAAACAACAAATCAGCAGTCAATCCCGTCCTGTAATCAATTCACACCCAATAAATAAAAAGCATTTTTTTATAAAAAATGTTGATTTGGAAATGCTAATAAAATGAATAACTTGTATTTTTTATAATGATTAACTATAAAGGGAAGGCTCTTCGGAAGACTCTATTTTGCCAGTGTGGTTAAATAAACAATTAACACCATCATTAGGAATGACAAATGCTTGAAATATCCGTATTGATACTAACCTGTGTCATGTTATTCATTACTTTTGCACCTTTATCACCTTCAAATCACTGGATATCAAGAGTTTGGGAGTTTCCTAGAGTACAAATAGCTGTAATTACTCTTTTACTAACTATTGCCAGTGCCTACATAACTTCGCCAATTATGTTTACCACATTGTTTATCATCAATGCATTGCTATCTAGCTACCAATTAATGTGGATCTTTCCTTATACACCACTAAGTCGAAAACAAGTCCCCAAAAGCAATAAAAACCAAGTTAGGCCAACGATAAAAATAATGACGAGTAATGTCTTGATGCCAAACAGACAAGTAACAAAGCTAATCGACCTCGTTAATCAGCATCAGCCGGATGTGTTAGTGACACTTGAAACAGACCTTTGGTGGGAATCAGAACTAGCATCGATTCACAAAGATTACCCATATAGAGTGAATCATCCTCTTGATAACCTCTATGGGATGCACCTTTACAGTAAATACGCTTTGGAAGAGATCCAAGTGTTAGAGCTAATTGAAAAAGATATCCCTTCTATTCATTGTTATTTAGTACTGAATGAAGAGGTTAAAATAAAATGTCATTTTCTACACCCAGCTCCCCCAAGCCCCACAGAAAATGAAACCTCTACGCCAAGAGACAGAGAACTACTGTTAATAGCAAAGCAGATAGCTACTCAAACAGAAGCAACCATAGTGACAGGCGATTTAAATGACGTGGCTTGGTCTCCGACTACTAGAGCATTTAGAAAAATTAGTGGATTAAAAGACCCAAGGATAGGCAGAGGCATGTTCAATACCTTTCATGCTGATTACCCATTCTTACGCTGGCCATTAGACCATATCTTCCATAGTAAGCACTTCACACTCACTAAAATAGAGAGAATGCCATCAATTGGTTCAGACCACTTCCCACTGTTAAGTGAGCTTATGTACACAACAGAATAATATTCTGAGCGCATAAAACTGACATTTACTCTGTAATAATTACATAGTTTTTCCCTATAAAATCAATTTTTACTGCTATTTAACAACAAGTTAAACAATGGCATGAAAATTGATTCCTAGTTAAGTATACAAGACCAAAAAATTTAAATAATAAAGAGACTTTTATGCCTACCAAGCTGAATTTAAAACAAAGAACACAGAATTTTATTAACTCAAAACATATGTTAAGTGGCATTACTATTGCGTCATTTTTAGAGTCAGTAATTGTGCCAATTCCATTAGAAGCTATTTTAGTGCCTTTGATGCAAGCAAAAAGAAAGCAGTTATGGGTGATTGCGTTAATGGCGACAATAGGTTGTTTGGTAGGAGCGCTATTTGGTTACACATTAGGTTATTATTTGTTTGATGCGATTGGAGACTGGGCGATTAATACTTTTTCAAGTCCAGAACAGTTTGAAATGGTGACACAAAAAATGCAAGCGCAGGGATTTTGGTTTGTAATAACCTTAGGCATCATTCCAGTACCCTTTCAAATAGCAATGCTCGCTGCTGGCGCCACTAAATATTCGCTTATATTATTTTTAATCGCGGCAACTATTGCTCGGTCAATACGTTACTTTGGATTAGCGGTTATCGTTTATTATGCAGGTAATCAAGCAGAGTCTCTAATTAAAAAACACAAAACTAAAGCAATGATATTAATTACATTACTGATCCTTTTAATCTGGGCTATTAGTACTTGGGGGTAGTTGGCAGACTCTTTCATTTCTAAAATGACAGTTTAAATCGACAAACAAGATCAAGTACTCACTTTTAATTAGTTAGATGATTTAAATATAATTTAAGTTAACAATAATTTATAAATCTGTATTATTTACTTCAGTGTAATGTTAATAAAATTTGCCATTCCCCTTTTACTGTTCGAAATTATACTTATTAATATTACCCATATGGAAATACAACAGATAAATTGCTCGCGTTGATAATCGTTTAATAAGGGACATGGATATGTTTTTTCGATTTGCTTTTACTTTTTATTTAATTCTTTTCGGTTTGATGACTTCCGCATTTGCTGACAATAATCAACCATTACGCATTTTACATGTACCTAGTTATCACATGTCATGGGATTGGAATAAAGACCAATTGCAAGGCTTTAAAGATGCATTAGGAGTAACTAATGCAGAATATAAAATAGTTGAGTTAGACACAAAACGCGCCAGTGAACTTGAGCTTATTCAACAAAAAGTCGCCATAGCAAAAAGTATAATAACTGATTGGCACCCAGACCTGCTTTATAGCAACGATGACAATGCACAAAAATACTTTGCTCAGGATTATGTCAATACGGATTTACCTATTGTATTTAGTGCCGTTAACCAAGAGCCTTCCCTTTACCAATTTTCTAATGCCAGCAATGTCACAGGTGTTATGGAATATGAACACTTTATACCAACAGTCAACTTACTGCGTTCTATCAAAAAAGATGTAAAACGCATTGCTGTCGTTATTGATTCTGATCCTACCTGGACTGGAGTTGTTAACCGCATCAAAGAAAAACTTGAAAAAAATCCAGATATTGAAGTCACACAATGGCACCTTATTAACACTTTCAGCGAATACAAAAAAGTCATCAGTTCGTTACAAACTGAGGTCGATGCTATTGCATTATTAGGTGTATTTAATATGAAAGACCAAGACAATAAGGATATTGATTTTACAGATATTTTAAAATGGACAGCAGAAAATAGCCAACTCCCTGATTTTGCATTTTGGGAGTCACGAGTGGATTTAGGCACATTAGTGGCAGTTGCTATATCAGCTTATCAACAAGGATATATTGCGGGAGAAATGGCTAGAAAGATATTAGTTGATGGGGTATCTCCGATCGATATTCCTATTAGCTCAAGTGAAAAAGGCGAACCAATGGTCAGCCTAGCACGTGCAAAAGCGTTGGGAATACCTATAGATGTGGAACTATTACTTAATACTAAGACCAAAAAACAGTACCAGTGGAATAAGTAATGTCCACATCAATCAGCAATAAAATCACATTACTATTTACAGTGAGCCTCACGCTAACTGCATCAGTGATTTTATTTATTTTTACGCTGGAAGTGTATAACACCAATAAAACACTATTTTCACAACGTGGCGATGTTGCAGTACAAGAGTTACTGTATAAAACTGAACGCTTATTAGCGCTAGGTTTATTACCTAATGAATTTTTTGGTTACGATATATTATGCCAAAAGTTAGTCGAGCAAACTGAAGGTATTACCTATGTTGCTTTAGTTGATGCCAGCGGTCAGGTTATCTATGAATCAACTCCTCCTGTGAGTCAACCACTTAAGTCATCATTAACAGATAACATCATGGATCAAGATGACCAGTATCTAATCAAAAAACCATTACCTCCTTTAGTTCATAATCAGCATTACATCATTGCTGAAATAGATGAGCCTCTGCTTGAATCGAAACTGACTCACTTTTTACTAAAAATGCTCACCTATGCCACTATCATTATTTCCATTGCTGTTATCTTAATGATCCATTTTTTACGTAATAATTTAGGAAAGCCTATTAGCTCATTAATCAACCATATTAGAAATATAGAGCTAGACTCTCAACAAGGTACGCAATGGGATTTATTAAAAAGAAAAGATGAGCTGAGCACAGTGGCAATCACCTTTAATGCCATGATGAACCGTTTATCTAATAGTCGAAAATCATTAGCAGAGTCTCACTTAAAGTTACAAAATTTAACCAATGAATTAGAAGACCGTGTTGAGTCTAGAACCCGATCGCTAAATAAAGTGAATAAACGCTTATATACACTGGCTAGAACAGATCAATTAACTGGGTTTTATAATCGCCTTAAATTAGAGGAGCTACTCAGCAAACGCTTCGCACAAGCCAAACAAAGTGGGCACCATTTTTCTATTTTAATGGCCGATTTAGATCGCTTTAAATACATCAATGATAACTTTGGTCATGCCGCAGGTGATCACGCATTAAAAACCATTGGTGAACGCATTCTTAATTCACTCCGTCAGCGCGATAGTGCTTATCGAATTGGGGGAGATGAATTTACATTTATTATTGAAGATTATGCTAGCCAAGACTCTTTAGTTAGAGTGGCTGAAAAGATAAAATATGCCGTGGAAAAACCCATTTATTATAATGGGCATTGTTTATCATTAGGTGTCAGTATTGGGATTGCATTTCTGACTAAAGAGATAGATTGCAATGCAGAAGGCTTATTATCTTTTGCAGATAAAGCCATGTATGAAGCTAAAACCCAAGGTCTAGACTATGTGATTAGTACTCACAAAATTTAAAGGCTATCAAGTAGGCTTTATTTCCTTGTCGATATTTACAGCCAAGAGATAAGGCATCCCAACAAGAAAAGTAGATTAGTTAATCAGTATAACCAATACATTGATTTCTACCTGCTTGCTTTGCTTGATATAAAGCAATATCAGCTTGATGTAATAACTTCTCAAAATCATGGTTGTCTGTATTACTTGCAGTAAAACCAGCACTAATTGAAACAGGTAATGTCACGCCTTCATAAGAAACAGGGAATTCAGCTATTTTTTTTCTTAACTTTTCAGCTACTAAAGCCGCTTCTTGGACATTCGTTTCCGGTAAAAAAATCACAAACTCTTCTCCACCATAGCGCCCTATTACATCAGCAGAACGCAGTACCTCTTTACAACGTTGAGCCACCTCTCTTAAAACTTGGTCTCCAAACAAATGCCCATTTTGATCATTAATTTTTTTAAAGTAGTCCATATCAAAAATAATTAAAGAGACTTCACCACCATATCGTTCAATTCTCTCTACTTCATTGGTAAATGCTTTTTCCCAGTGTGAACGGTTATAAAGATGAGTTAGTCCATCAATACTACTCACCCGCTCTAATTCAGCACATGCTTCCTTCAATTGCATTGTAGAAATAGCAATATCCGTCATATCCTTAATAGTAACGCACACATACTGAACTTCATTATTCTGATCACAAATAGGTGCAAAATTGCAGTTTTGGTACATAAAATCTAATTGCCCCGTCACAGACCTGCCATGTGAAAACTGCAATAAATAAGGGCGCTGCTCCCATGACGTATACGATTCATGATTAAGCATAAAGACGCTATGTATTTTCCTCTCAAACCATTTTTTAGGTAACTCAGAGAAACATTCAAAAAAGTTTTTACCAATAATTTTACTTTCAGTGAAATTACTATGAACTTCCATGAATTTGTTCCATAACTGCACTGTAAAGTGCTTATCCACCACAAAGACACCAGTATCAAGGCAATCAATAATATTATGAGTATAGGCAAACTGGGTTGTCATGATCTTTAAAACTCATCTAATAATTTGTTTAAAATGCTTTGCAGATATTTAATGGAATTATCAGGAAGCAATAGCAATAGGTCACACTGAAATGAATACTTCTCAACCTTGTATTCGATTTTTATCGATAATGCATGAGCCCACTTGATCTTGTGATTACCCAATAAGTTATCTACCGCAATAGATTGACCAATAATAGAAGGTGGTGTGTTAAAGAAGCGTTCAGAAAGCTGTTCTGCAATCCCACTCAAGCAAGCCCCATTAATAATATTGGATATTTCCAATAAGATCTCTTGTTCAAACTCGGGCGTCATCTCTTCATCAAACTCAAGAAGCTGAGCAAGGTTATCAAAACTAGTGTCACTAAAAACAGTGAGTGACTCACCACAAAATTTAGGGTTAGTAATATGAGTATAAAAGCCTTGGCTAACAACAGAGATCGTTTCCGCAGGAATTAAACGACGCAGCACAGGCGTTAACTCATGTGCATTAATAATTTCAATCGCCGGTACGGACAAGGTAACATACTGTTCAAATAGCATTGACAGTGACTCACCAGCTTGCCCCATTCCAATATTACAAATCTCTTGTAAATAGTCGCGTTGATCTTCGTTGAAGTCTAGGCTCTCACTCATAATAATCCATGTGTATTTAATACGTCTAACAATGCACTTGCAGATACGGGTTTTCTAATAAAATCAATCGCACCATCAGCGGCGACCTTGTTTCTAGCTTCAATTTGTAAGTCAGCGGAGACCACAATCGTTTTTACTTGTATCCCTTGCTCTTTAATTGCAGCTAATACTTGAAAACCATCCATAACTGGCATTGTTAAATCTAAAAAAAGTAGGTCAAAATTACCCATTTGCAATGCTTCAAGTGCTTCTTCTCCATTATTGACTAATAGGGCACTTTCTTTCCATTGTTCAGGAAGCGCTTTTTTTAACTGTTTTCTAGCAATGTTAGAATCGTCGCAAATTAAAACGGAAACTGTCATTATATTTCCTTAGTACTTAAATACTTAACCATAGCAGAGTTAATCTAAATTCACTTGTTTTATGATTTTAAATTGACCTAACAGTTGATTAATTCACATACTAAAATATTTCTTAATCAGACTGTTTTTTAAAGGTAGTACATCTCTATCGGCAAGTTCAAAAATAACATGAGCCAAACATTGCCATTAACAATCAAATAAGACATATTCTTCCATGAATACTTAATCGTAGGCAAGATAAGTAAAAAGGTTGTGGAAAACTGGAGGGTTAAATAAATCAGATCATGTTAAATGTAAAAAGACTCATAGTAAATGAGCCTTATTCTTTAACATTGTTAAGCATCATTGGTCCAGCGATGTACCATTAATACTGACGTACACTGCTCGCCATAGTATGCATGTTCACGGCAGATGCTTCGATATTAGGGTTGGTAGCTACTGCCGCAATACCACAACGCCACCAAGACTCATAACCATGGGTCATCGTTTTAGGTAACACTTTAACATCAATTAACGTTGATACCGTTTGTTTGTTGGCATCATCAAGCGCGGCAATTAACTCTTGCTCATTACGAACGGTATAAGTCACACAGCCATAACTTTCTGCATTTTTAGCGAAATCAACAGGGACAGAGCGCCCTGTCAACTTGCCTGTTTTGGGATCTCTAAAACGATTTTCAGTCCCAAAACTACCCATACCATTTTCCATTTGTAAATTATTAATACAACCAAAACTCATATTATCTAATAGAATAATATTAATTTTAATGCCTTCTTGGATAGCAGTTTGCAATTCTGAGTGCAGCATCATATATGACCCATCGCCTAATAAGGCATAAACAGGTTGTTCAGGGCATGCGATCTTAGTACCGATTGCGGCAGCCACCTCATAGCCCATACAAGAATAACCAAATTCCATATGATACGTATCTTTTTGTTTAGGTCGCCATACACGTTGTAAATCCGCAGGCAGCGAGCCTGCTGCACCAACCACAATAGCATCATCACTTAACTGCTTATTGAGTATGCCTAATACACGAGTTTGTAATAATGTAGATTGTAATACTTCGGCGTACTCATCGAGAACAGTATTACTCAAGTGTCCATCAACCTCAGGGGAGAATGATTCATCATTATATTTAACATTATCAAGGCGAACTAACTCCCTCGCCCATTGTTCACGGGCACTACTAATTTCAGTTGTATAAGCAGATCGATAACCTTCCATTTCCAATGCGTCAGACAACGCTGTTAAAGCAACTTTAGCATCAGCAATGACTCGGATACCATCTAACTTATAAGCATCAAAACTAGCGACATTAATATTTACAAACGTCACATTTTCATGTTGATATTGTGATTTTGAAGCCGTTGTAAAGTCAGTCATACGGGTTCCAACACCAATGATAACATCAGCTTCTTTAGCCAAAATATTCGCAGAAAAAGTACCTGTTGCACCAATCCCGCCACAATTTAACTCATGGTCAAAAGGCACAGCACTTTTACCTGCTTGTGTTTCACCAAATGGAATATTAAATTTTTCAGCAAATGCTTTAAATGCATCGTGAGCCTCAGAATAACGCACCCCACCACCACAAATTAATAAAGGTTTTTTCTTACCTTTAATTGCAGTAACTGCATCGGCGATCATCGCTTCTGAAGCCGGGCGACGCTCAATACGATGTACACGTTTTTGGAAAAAGTGCTCAGGAAAATCGTAAGCTTCACCTTGTACATCTTGTGGTAATGAAACTGTAACGGCACCTGTTTCTGCCGGATCTGTTAATACACGCATGGCATTAATCATAGCAACCATCAACTGCTCGGGTCGCATCACACGGTCAAAATATTTAGAGACAGGACGAAAAGCGTCATTGGTTGAAATAGAATAATCATGAAATTGTTCTATTTGTTGAATAACCGGATCAGGCTGGCGTGAAGCATAAACATCACTTGGCAATAACAAAACAGGGATTCTATTTGCCGTTGCAGTCGCAGCAGCAGTTATCATATTCGCACACCCCGGACCAACGGAAGCACTAACAGCATAGATTTTCTTTCTTTTTTGTTGTTTCGCAAACCCCACTGCAATTTGTGCCATACCTTGCTCATTACAACCTTGATGCACAATTAATTGGCCAGGATCTTGTTCTAAAGCCTGCCCCAATCCTAGTACATTTCCATGACCAAAAATAGTAAATACGCCGTGTACAAACTTTTCCTCTCGCCCATCTACTTCAACATATTGTTGATTTAAGAATTTGACTAATGCTTGTCCTGTAGTTAATCGAAAGGTATTCATATATTCACTCCAAAATCATGATAAACCGCCTATAGATAACATAAACGGAAATAGGCAAACAAAAAATAGAAAATAAATTTCAAATAGGTGTTCATCATATTGTTGAAGATGGTTTAATAGTAGTTAATTTGTAAAAAAGTGTTAAACATGTCATGAAACAATATAAAGAAAAAATATGTAACACCAACTAAAAATTAAAATAAACACATTATTTTCAATTAATTACATGCAAACCATCAAGTAACCAGATCGAGAGAGAGAATTTTCATTTAAAAAACAAACAAACAATACAAACGAAAAAAGTTTTTCAAAAATAAAAAAGAAAAGACGGTAAGTAAAAAGAGAAGTGGCAAAAGGGAAAAAGGTTGAACGATAAAAACAATTTCACCGTTAACCAAATCATTTAGTCTTTTTTACAGATAATGCTACAGCATTAAACCAACAGCTAGGGTTTGAGCGATGAACATCGCACTGGTTAAAGAACGAAACTCCATCACATCATTCTCAATAATTTCAAAACAAATATCAGCCTGTCTTCCATGTTCGCTCATTTGGCTATCAGTGATCGCCACAATTTTTGCCCCCACTTCTCGAGCGCGCTCTATCGCGGCTATTGATTCTTGAGCATGGGGTTTAAATGTAGTGATAAGTAATACATCTTCTGACTTTATTTGCTTCAACATCGGCGACCTCATTCCACCAGCACCATCCACCAATACAGTATTAGAGTCCCCTTTAAGCAACATATACCAAAGATAGCTTGCAACTGGATAGGCTCTTCTTACTCCTTGCACATAAATAGTATTCGCAGATGAAAGCAAGGTCACCGCATCTTCTAATTTAGAGGATGGGATACCAATCAGCAGGTCTTCCATTGCTTTGATGTTTGACTCACCTAAATTCTCAAATATATCTTGAATAGATTCAATTTGAGATACACCCTCGCTTTTTGCTCTTTTAATTCGTTCTTTATAATCACGAGGCTTATGGAAGTATTGGTCACTAAACAAAACCTGCATTTTACTAAAACCATCAAAACCAAAAGTATTAGCAAAGCGGCTTAATGTTGAAATGGGGACCCCCGCTTTAACAGAAATAACTGACATGGTTTCAAAAGCGACAACCATCGGTTCTTCACTAATAAAATCAGCAACTTGTTTAAGTCGATTGCTTAACGTGTCATAACGCTCTGCGAGTATGTCTTTAAATTTATCTAATGAAGTAGCGGTTTCAATATCATTGGGCATTATGTTTACTCTTAAAAAAAACACCCAAGTGGAGCCTTAGGTGTTAAACCATCAAAGAATATAGAATTTAAGCAATTAGGACAATAATTCAAAGCACCTAATGGCTTCTTTTCGGACATGAGGCATCGCCTTTTGCATAAAATAGAGGCGATCAAATTTACCTTTTTCTGCATTCATATAGTCACGTAAATTATGACCTAAGGCCTGTCGCAAACAAGTCCCTATATTGAACTTTGAGACCCTTGTTTTCTTTAATTTAATAATATCCTCGTCCCTGATGCCACTCGTGCCATGAATAACCAAAGGTTTAGTGACCAACGTTTCTATTTCCCCAAGTAATTTAAAGTCAATAATGCTTGTCGGTTCAGTTAATCGGTGCACGTTACCTACCGATAATGCAATACAGTCCAAGTTACTTTGATCTGCATATTGCTGTGCTTCAAGCGGGCTCGTATCAATGGTTTTAATATGATCTCTGCCCTCTTGATAAGGCACAGATCCTATTTCCCCTTCCACACTGACACCACAGGCGTGTGCAACTTCTACCACCTTTTTTGTTCTTGCAATATTATCAGCTAATGGCAATTGAGAGCCATCAAACATGACCGAACTAAAACCAGCTTTAATGGCTTGATAAACAATATGTTCTTCATAAGTATGATCTAAATGCAGCACGACTTTCTGAGAGCTATTTTTAGCTAGCTCAATAAACATAGTCGCTGCAACAACAGGTCCGTAAAAATCAATCACGTCTTTATTACAAGCCAAAATAACAGGTTTTTGAACTGTTTCGGCCGCATCAACCACAGCCCTTGCATCTTCATAGCCAAAAACATTAAAACAAGGCACCGCATAATCACTCTCTGCAGCCTGTGGTAATACATCATTTAAATTCACCAGCATAATAGATTCCTTTTATTTAAATTTATTAATCATGTCCTTGATCCCAGGGATCGTATGCACTTGGTATTCATGATGGGGGTCGAAATGTTGAACAAGTGATTTGGATGTTTTACCAACGATCACAGTAAAGTAATACATCTCATAGCCAGGGGCCGCTACGCTTGGGTGATACCCTTTATCAATGGCAATCACACTACCAGATTTAACATGATAAACAGGTCCACAGTCATCTTCATGTTCATAAAGGAATTGTGCGCCAAAGCCTTGTCCAGGGTTGAATTGAAATTGATACACCTCCTCATAATTAGTTTCTAATGCACCTCGATCACAGTCATGTTTATGTGCAGGGAATCCTGACCAGCCACCAGCCCCCACAGTGAATAATTCACTGACCAATAAACGCCCGCGCTTATCAGCATTAGCTTGCCCTAATACATGCTTAATTTTACGGTGTGTTTTTGTATCATCAGATCCATACTGAATTTTATCAACAGTGGTGATCGCAAATGGCGTTAATACTTCATCATAAAGGCCACCTGCAATCATCAAATTAGCCTCATCAGTTTCACAAGTAATGTCAGCTAACATACCAACAGGTACATAAACAGATTCAGGGTCACCATCCCAAATAGTCGCTCGCTTCCCGATATTGGCAAAGGTTTCTCCACCAACAGTGATAGAACAAGTGCCGCCACCTAATACAATGACACTTTCATACCCTGCTATTTGGTGGGAAAAAGTCTCTCCTTTTTTTAACTTCACGGGATTAAAAAAACATAACGGTGTCGTTTCATCATTTACATCAATAATAGGTTGGTTTTTATTGTCAAAAGGTGCGATGTGCTTTCCCATAGTCATATCCTAATTAGTTAAATTGAGTCATTAAAAGAGTCATAAGTTACATTGAGTATTAACGTTCGGCCTGTTCAAATTTAGCAATAAAGAGTTCAAGTTCTTCTTTAGTTGGCATCGCTTCAGTACAACTAGTACCACTCACATTGATCGCCGCTGCAGCTGAACCATTACTCACGCCCTGTTCTAACGAACCTCCGTGACTTAATGTCCAAATTAGAGCCCCTGCAAAAGAGTCCCCTGATCCAAATGGTTTTTTAGCGCTTACTTTATAAATACCTTGTTCAAATTGATGACCATTTTGACAGTAAACACGAGAACCTAATTCACCCGCTTTAATGATCACAATCTGTGTATGCCCAGTCAGAAAACGTTCAGCTGTCTCATCATCACTTTTATTTCCCGGCGCCAGCACGGTTTCCATCATGTCAAATTCTTCGCGATTGCCAATCACAATATCTGACAGATTCGCTGCTATACCGTAATAAATAGACGCATCAACATCAGTACGCCACGTCTTAGGACGATAATCGACATCTAATACCACCAATGTCCCAACACGACGCGCATACTGCATTGCTAATAAAGTAGCTTCTCGGCTCGGGCTTGCCGACAGGGCGGTACCAGTAACAATTAACGTTTTACTTTTTTGAATATAACTGGATTTTATTTGTTCAGTTTTTAAGGTTAAATCAGACGCATTATTTCGGTAAATCAATACGTCACAATCTGAGGGTTTCATTTCAGTAAACGCAACAGAAGTGCGCGATCCACTAGCATCAACCATCATGCCATCAAGATTGATACCTTGTTGCTCCATATAACTTTGTACATAACGCCCGAACGCATCGTCGGCAACACACCCAATAAACCCGACACTCGCTCCCAAGCGATTAATTGCAACAGCGATATTGGCTGCTGAACCGCCAACATATTTATCAAACCCAGAGATGTCAGCAATATCAGTATTCGCTTCTCGTGCATACAGATCAACACCAGCACGCCCTAATACAATTGCGTCTAACTCTCTATCTTGTTTAAAAGTGATTTGTGCCATTATTTATCCCTTAATTTTTGTAATTAACCCATTGAGCACCATTATCGGCAGACTCAACGCATTTTTCACATAACCGGGTCCCTTCAATACCAGCTTCTACACCAGGGAACCACATATCAGCAAATGCCTTTTGATTACCTTGATCCATCGCATTAAAGGCAGAAGCAAAACGTGCATATAAATTAGCCCAAGATTCAAAATACCCTTCCGCATGGCCACTACCAACTCGGTTACATGACACTCCAGCGTCATCTTGATACAAATACCCCATGCCACGCTCTAAAATTCGAAGCGGTTCACCCTGTACCTCATAACGTAATTGATTTGGAAATTCGTCCCACCATTCAATAGACGCTTTAGCGCCAATAATGCGAATTTTCTGTTGATGCATGGAACCTGCATTAATTGCAGATGCCCATAAAGTGCCTACAGCTCCCCCTTTAAACTTCAACATAATATGTGCGTTATCTTCTAATGGCGCGCGTGACTCAATAAAGCTTTGACGCATACAACATAGGCTTTCCACTTCTAACTCAGTGATCATTTCACAAAGAAAATAAGCATGTGTACCAATATCACCAATAACATAAGTAGGCCCAGATGCTTCCGGTGTAACACGCCACTTCAAACTAGGATCATTTTTTTCATATTCTTCATTATGAAAGCCATGAGCAAACTGTGCATTAACCACTCGAATATCTCCCAAGTCACCACGGCGGACCATTTCACGGGCCTGATGGATCATAGGAAAGCCTGAGTAACCATACATCACGGCAATTAACTTATTTTTATCATCGGCTAATGCTTTTAATTCACGTGCTTCTTGTACAGTAAAAGTTAATGGCTTTTCACAAATGACATGTAATTCAGCCTCCAAGGCCGCTTTACAAATCTCGAAATGAGTACAGTTTGGTGTTGCAATCGACACGGCCTGAATTCCGTCCTCACGTTTCTTTTCTTGAGTAAACATCTCCTTATAAGTAGCGTAAGAACGACTTTCATCAATGCCCAAATTAATAGCAAAATCACGTCCTCTTTGTGCATCTAAATCAAATGCACCAGCAACCAATGTAAATAAGCCATCACGTAATGCAGCATTACGATGTGAATATCCAATTTGACTACCTCTCCCTCCGCCAACCATTGCCCAACGAATAGGCTGTTTCAAATGACTCTCTTCATTAAACATCGCGTACTCACCATTAATTAACTAAAAGAAACAATAGGAAACAGACCAAACTCACTTCCTATAACAAACCGTTACAAACCAAATTTTTCTGCGTAACCAGAAATATTTTGATAAGCCGTTTTAGCAAATGTCAGAGGGTCGGCTTTAGCCGGATCTTGTTCCGCTTCCACTAATAACCAGCCTTCATAATCTCGTGCTTTTAATGCACTAAATACATCATCGTAATTCACATCACCTGTGCCAGGAACAGTAAAGACACCATCTAACACTGCGCTTAAAAATGATTTATCAGCAGTGCGTGCTGCTTCCATCACCCCTAAACGGAGATCTTTAAAATGCATATGACCAATACGATCACCCCAACGACGGATCACATTGACAGGATTACCACCTCCATAGGTAATATGCCCTGTATCTAATGTTAAAAAGACAGAAGGCCCAGTGACTTCCATTAACTTGTCAACATCTGCCTCTGTTTCGCAAATGGTGCCAACATGATGGTGAAATGACAGTTTGATACCATGCTCATGTAATAGATGATCAGCCACAATAGTGATTTTCCTACCGTACTCTTGCCATTCATCAGCAGATAAAATGACACGTTTTGATAAAGCAACCTGTATGTCGCCATGCACAGAGTTACTAACTTCGCCGTATACCATTGCTTTACAACCCGCAGCTTTTAACAACTTAATATGCTTTTGCATATTGGCAATTTCTTGCTCCGCGCTGCACACCATTAAATTGCCACTAAACCAACCTGATGCTAATACCAACCCATGATTTTTAAGTAAAGGTACCAAGATTTCTGGTTCTCTAGGATACTTAGTACCTAATTCTGTGCCTGTAAAACCAGCCTCAGCCATTTCATTCAAACATTGCTCCAACGGAATATCCCCACCTAGCTCAGGCATATCATCATTGGTCCATGTTAAAGGGCTAATCCCATATTGAACTTTACTCATATCTATCTCCGAATGGTTGGTAATAACAAATTAAATGACAGTACAAGCATTAAATCTTAATGAGTATTGATTTGCCGCTAGAGAAATTTAATATACGCCAAACAAAACAAAATGAAAATAATTTTTCATCCTTAATTAGCGCTACATCAACAAAATTAGAAAAATAATTATTGATTTAACGTTTCATGATCTAAGTCTTATATTTGCCAAGCGAACGAAAAACAAATAATCAATTTAAAAACATAAGCTTAAGATATATAAATCTCATTTCAATTAAAGAGTAGTGATACGCTTAACGTTTCGATAAAAAGATTCTTTAAACGGATAGCGGTTTTAAAAAATAAATAATAATATCAACGCACACAAAAATGAAAAATATTTTTCCATTATAAAACTCTAGATATGGAAAAAAAATTTTAAAAATTTATGAGTATTTACTGAAAAATGATTAAAGCCGACAGTTAAACAAAGAGGTTAATATGAAAGATATCGTGATTGTAAGCGCAGTACGAACTGCAATAGGCTCGTTTTCAGGTATGTTTGCCAATGTAAGTGCTGTTGAACTAGGAATAACAGCCGTTAAAAGAGCTATCGATAAAGCAGGTATCAAACCAGATCAAGTCGAACAAGTCATATTAGGTAATGTATTAGCAGCAGGTCATGGCCAAAATATAGCAAGGCAAGTTCAAATAAAAGCAGGCATTCCCCAAGAAAGTACCGCCTTCACAGTCTCTAAAGTCTGCGGATCTGGCTTAAAAGCAGTAACCATTGGCATTCAAGCTATTCAAACAAATGAATCAGAGATCATTATAGTGGGTGGTACAGAAAGTATGTCGAACGCGGCCCATGTTATCGACCAACATAGAAGCGGTAAACCATTCGGACACACCCAAATTACCGATACAATTCTCTGCGATGGATTAACGGATAGCTTTACCGACATACATATGGGAATAACAGCAGAAAATTTAGCTGAAAAATATAACATCTCCCGTGTTGCGCAAGACAACTACGCACTACAATCGCAACAACGTACTCAAGCCGCTATTGCTGAAAATAAATTTGCGGAGGAAATTGCACCTCACAGTATTACCACCCGTCAAGGTGAGATTATTTGCGACACAGATGAGTTTCCAAGATCGGATACCACCTTAAAACGTTTGAATCGATTAAAGCCCGCCTTTAAAAAAGAAGGGACAGTCACAGCAGGCAACTCATCAGGTATTAATGATGGTGCAAGTGCTCTCGTACTGATGTCCGCTGAAAAAGCGAACGCATTAGGTTTAACACCATTAGCAAGGATCGTTTCTCATGCCAGCGCCGGTGTAGATCCTAACATTATGGGATTTGGCCCTGTACCAGCCACACAAAAAGCATTATTAAAGGCAAATCTCACCATACAAGATATCGATTTAACAGAAGCTAATGAAGCTTTCGCTGCGCAAGCACTTTCCGTCATACAAGGGTTGAGTTTAGATCCTAACAAAACCAATGTTAATGGTGGCGCTATTTCACTTGGACATCCAATTGGTGCATCAGGAGCGCGTATTCTGGTGACTCTAATACATGAACTTAACAAAAGAGATGCTCGTTATGGATTGGCCACTCTATGTATTGGTGGTGGACAAGGGACGGCGATCGTCGTAGAAAATATAAAATAACGTTAATTATCATCGACAATTCAATTCAGAGGACAACGATATGTTCAATATTGCACTATTTGGCGTAGGAAGAATTGGCCGTATTCACGGTCAAAATATACACGATCATGCACAAACAAATGTTTATTCAATCATAGATCCCTATGTTGCTGGGCGTGAAGAGTTAGCGGAAAAATACGATGCCAAAATACAATCAGTTGAAGAAGCTATGGCAGATCCCAACATTCATGCAATCTGCATTTGTTCTGCAACCGACACACACGTTAACTTCATCGAAATGGCATCTCAACACGGTAAAGCGGTTTTCTGTGAAAAGCCTATCGACCTTGATTTAACAAAAGTACGCCAATGCTTAGAAGTTGTGAAAAAAAATGACACCACTCTATTCATTGCCTTTAACCGACGTTATGACGCACATTTCAATGAGCTTAAAACTCGCTTAAATAACCATGCAATCGGGCAAATTGAATCTATCACCATTACTTCACGCGATCCCGCCGCGCCGCCTGCAGATTATGCAAAAACCTCTGGTGGCATGTATCGTGATATGACAATTCATGATTTCGACATGGTACGTTATTTAATGAATGCAGAACCAACGACTATTACTGCTTATGGTAGTTGCATGGTTGATCCTGATATCGGAAAAGCAGGTGACATTGATACCTCAGTTGTTGTATTAACGTTTGCTTCAGGTGCAATCGCCACAATCAACAATAGTCGACGCTCAGGTTATGGCTACGATCAACGAATAGAAGTACACGGTAGCCAAGGTTTATTAACAGCAAACAATATTACTGAGAATGCAGTTAAACAATTTAGTGATCAAGGTGCTGTGGAAGCAACTCCAGAGTACTTCTTTTTACAACGTTATGCTGGCGCTTATAAAAACGAATGGAATCACTTTGTCGAGGTATTAGGTGGTGCACAATCACGGTCACCAGGTATTGATGGAGAAAGAGCATTAGCGCTAGCCGATGCAGCATTAACTTCCTTAACAACCAATAAAACGGTCATCTTATAAAGATACTTACTGTTTTTAAACATCTTAAGAAACGATACTCAACATATTATTTCTTATTTTAACTCACACATAACTTGAATTTAAATATATTCCACTGGGTGATTTTATGAAATTTGCATTACATGGCATGTGCTCTTTATACAACAATATCGTAAGTGATATTCGACTTGCTGAAGAAACCGGTTATCAAGGATTAGAGATCCATACAGAGAAATTATGGCGGTATATTAACAGTGGGTTAACCAGCAAAGCATTAAAAACAAAACTAGATAACGCAGGTATAAAGCCCTCTGCAATAGATATTGTTGGCAGTGTAGAAGCTGCAGACAAAAATACCCAACAAGCCGTATACAAGCAAGTTGAAATATTATGTCAATTTGCCAGCGAGATAGGCGCACCAACAATTCAACTTAACTCTTTTGAAGCGCTGAATGGCTTATCTGTTGAAGATAATATTAAAATTACCGCTCAAAACATCGCTCATATTGCCGATATCGGCAAACAGCACAACATTCGTTTTCAGTTTGAAGGGGCTGCATGGACACCTATTGCAAAATTAGATGATTACTTCCGATTGCATGATGCAGTAGGACGCGATAATTTTGGTTTTGTATTAGACACTTGGCACTTGTGGGCCTGCCGAGGTGCAAGTTTAGAGCAAGTAGCTAAAGTGGATAAAGCGCTTATCTACAACATCCATATTTCAGATGGCCTAAGACCAGGTGAAAACCAACCTTGGGTAGATGAAAAAGAGTTACGGGGCTTCTTAATTGGCGAAGGTCAAATTCCATTACAGGAATGGGTTGATGCAATCCAATCGACTGGTTATGACGGTTTCTATTCTGGTGAGTTCTTAAACGACCAGCTCTGGGAAAGCGACCATTATGATACCGCAGAAAAAATGCTGCAAGGTATGCAAAAGTTAGTCAAATAATAGCATCCCCCCTTGGCTTCTCTATTGTAGTAATATGATACAGAAGCATTTTTATTGTCTCTGATAGACCTATTCCTACCTATTCATTAAATTAGCTATTTTTATCCTCATAAAAACAAGACTTAAGTGACAACTTATACCTATAGCATTAAATATGTTATCTAAATTTCACGCTGTAAAAGCAGGTCAATTCAGTCGTAAAAGCTGTTCCTTTTGCAAATTTACAACGAGCAAGTGGGCTGTGTTAACAAATAACATGGATAAGCCATTTATTGGGGATATCAATACGAATACGCTTTTAAATATTAAGTAATACAGCCATTGTCATGCTTAATAGTGGTAGCTACCATAAGATTTTAAGATAAAGATAAACCATAGAATGATCGATGATTTATTCTATTGTAAAACTCTCAAGATTATCAGCTTTCAAAAAACATGTGAGGCCAGAAACAAGAGGCAGTGTAACCATGAATATACAGCCTCTACCAAGCACACCATAGAGCGAAGGTTTGACCCGAGAAACAATTAGCGCCAAGTGATTATGGGCGAGCATTATTTGCACTGGATACAAGGCTGTGTAGTAAATGAATTTTGTAAGATAAAGCAAGGTAAGAAATCATAGGAGGAGTTAGTATCATGGTATCCAGTTTTACTTTACTGAACACCATCTATAACACTAAACAGTACCGGATAATGAACCTTCTAAGGTCGCTAGTGTTGCACCACCGGCCATTAGATTTTGTAACTCTTCCGAAGTAATTTCCCCTTTCCTTGCGGTACCTAATGTTTTGCCACGGTTTAATACGGTAAATGCATCACCCACAGCCATTGCATGTCGAACGTTATGCGTAATAAACACAACCGCAATACCACGTTTACGTACTTTATCGATAGTAGCTAATACGTTTGCAGTTTGACGTACACCAAGCGCTGATGTTGGTTCATCCAAAATAAGCACTTTAGCACCAAAGTATACTGCACGAGCAATCGCAACCGTTTGGCGCTCACCACCCGATAGCGTCCCAATTGCTTGATCGGCAGACCGTAAATTAATCCCCATTTTTTTCATCTCTTTCATAGTCACTTCATTAGCCAATTTATGGTCAAAGAAGTTGATACCGGCAATTTTTTTAGTCGGTTCATTACCCATGAAAAAGTTACGCGCCACTGACATTAAAGGAATCATTGCAAGATCTTGATAAACTGTAGCAATACCAGCAGTAATAGCATCGCGAGGGCACTCAAAGCTCATTGGCGTTCCTTCGAAATAGATCTCTCCTAATGAAGGTTTATGCACACCAGCCATAGTTTTAATAAAAGTCGATTTACCTGCGCCATTATCACCTAACAAGCAAAGACATTCACCTGGCATCACTTTTAAGGAGACGCCTGATAACGCAATAACAGATCCAAAATGTTTCTCGATTCTTTTCATTTCGATGATTGGTTCACTCATGTTATTTCTCCCCTGTGATCATACGGCGAATGTAGGTATTAAGTATTACGGCGAATAACAATATCGCACCTAGGAAAACCCTGAACAGTGAGCTTTCTACACCTGCAAAGAATAAGCCTTGTTGTACTACACCAAAAATAATTGCCCCCAGTGCAGCGCCAATAACAGAACCATAACCGCCCGTTAATAAAGCACCACCAATAACCACTGAAATAATTGCCTCAAACTCTTTTAATAGACCACGGTCTGCCCCAGCTGAGCCAAATTCCATTACTTGTGAAGTCGCAAAAACACAGGCACAAAAAGCACTGAACATGAACATAAGAATTTTAACGCGATTCACCGGTACACCAACATAAGTAGCAGCTTGAGCATTACCACCAGAGGCGAAGATCCAGTTACCAAATTTAGTTTTAGTTAATAACCAGTGAGCAAATACCAATAATATAATTGCCCAAATCATTAACATTGGAATACCATCAACAACTGGTTGACCTTTTTTGAAACCTCGTTCAAATGTATCAATCCAACCGTTATCACCCATCCATTGAAAAAAACCAGTGAAAACTTTTCCGCCAAAAATCGGGGCTAACCAATCCCCTTCAGCAGCATCTTTAATACCACCAACAATGGTTTTATTGGTCGTTGAAATGGCAGCAAAAATAGTTAAACCACGTAAAATAAATAAGAAGGCTAAGGTAACAATAAAGCTGGGTAAGCCGGTTTTAATTACTAACCAGCCATTTAACGCCCCAATAGCCATACACAATACGAAAGTTGCAATAATTGCCATCCAGACAGGCCACCCGAAGGTCACCGATAATAAAGCAATGGACATACCACTGAAGCCAATCATCGAGCCAACAGATAAGTCAAACTCCCCGGCAATCATTAACAAGCAAGCCCCGACGGCAATAATAATAAATTGTGATGAGACAACCGACCAGTTAATTACTCCTGATGCCGAGAACATGCCAGAGTCACTAGCAGTTAATAAAAAGAAAGTAAATACGAGAATAGTGCCGCAAATCCCGCCTAGTTCAGGTCTAATCAGTGCTTGTCGAAAGCTGGAACGCGTCTTCACACGCTCATCAGTTTTTTCAACCGACTCTGCTGGCTTAGTGCTCTTTCGCGTTTTAATAGGCTCTTCAGGCTTGGCAGTCATATCTGCTTGCGTTATGGTTGATTCTTTCATCTTTTGACCTCTGAATTTAACTAGAAGAATATATTTTGAGATAAAAAGCCAGCCACCTATAGTCAGCACTGGCCATATAGTGTTAAAAATTAACGGTATTCACCTGCATATTTTTCAACTAATGCTAATCCATCTTTTGTCACGAAGCCTGGCCCTGAGTTGATATTATTACCAGGTAGCACTCCGTAGCGATCATAGTTAGCTAAGATAACAACAGGCAAGTAAGCTTGTAAGAAGGGTTGTTGATCAATTCCCCATTGAATAACACCTGATTTGATCGCTTTTACGATATTTTCACCTAAATCAAATGTGCCAAAATAAATATCTCCTGCTAAACCATTTTCTTGTAACGCTAAAATAGTTGGATCAGCTGAAGTAGGACCAATGGTTAATATTGCATCGGTATCAGGGTTTGAGCTTAGGTAAGCAAGTACACGGTTTTTTATTTCAGCGGGGTCTTGTCCGCTATCTAACATTGAATTACCTAACTCCACGCCTAAACCAGCAGCAAAACCACGGCAACGCTCACTTACAACTGCATTTGAAATAGCATGATTTACACAGACAAAAGACTTAATACCATCACCCTTTGCACGTTGCCCGGCTGCAAATCCAGCATCATATTCAGGCTGACCTACAAACATTAAAGCACCCACTTCACGTGCTTGTTCTGGTGAACCTGAATTCATAATAATGACATTAATACCTTGATCTACTGCATTTCTGATCGGTTCACTAAGGACATCATAATCAGCAAGCGTAGTGATGATACCATCGGGGTTAGAAGCAGCTGCTTGTTGTATAATACGTGCCATATCAGCTAAGTCACCAGTCGGAGGGTTACGATATTCAACTTCCACATCCATTTGCTTACCAGCTAATGCCACACCGTTTTTAACAGTATTCCACCAGCTATCCGAATCTGGTGCGTGACTTACTAATACATAGCGCTCAGCAATAGCAGACATAGATACCAACGGTCCTGCAATAGCCATTGACAATACAGCCGCTGTTAATAGTTTAAATTTCTTCATTAAAGCTCTCCTTGATAGTACTTTTGAATTAAAAAATAATTGCTACTAATAATTGTTAAAGCTCCGCTTTATATTAACTATCAGGAGTAATTGTTTTCTGTTGAACTTAACTATTTTTTAATTGAAATTAACAATGAAAAATTATTTTCAAATAAGAACAAACTCATACTAATCTTTCAAATCAAGTTAAGCCACAGCTTAAAAATTACTTGTTGCTCAAATGTTAACTAAGTCGAATTTAAATAACATTTCTCATCAAAAAACCCTACACAGAGCAATAAATAGAACAAAAAACCTTAATTACTCCTAAATAAATCAAAAAAACAATGAAAAAAACAAAATTATCGCATGAGTTCACATTTTAAAAGAGAGCCATTACAGGCGCAAAAAAACCAAAAAAATATTTTCATAATAAACGCAAAAACAACAATTGAATTGTATTACTAAATTACTTAATGAATTAAAGTCACCATAAAGAGTATTAGGAAACACCCAATTAGAAGTAATGAAAATGAAGCGAGCAAGGCTAGAAACAAAAATATATAGCCATGTGAAATACGGCTTATTCAAAAAAAAGGGGGGATAAAACCACTCGTGTAACGATAACTGATACAACACAGTTTATCCTTCATCTAAATTAATCAGCACCAGCAGGCCGTTTTACGTCGGCCAACATCATGTGTGAGCTAGCATCATATTCCTATTTATCGCCAGTCATCACCGCTTCTTAAAAGATATATTTTTTTCATAAAACAAGCCCTGAAAATAAAGAATGAGGCCACGGGAGTTTCCCCTCCTTCATAACAAGAAAATTAAATATCAATAACCGCCCCATCAAAAAACCGTAAACACATGTTTTAAAATAAATTTAATTATCCCTCTGGTTTTAAATACATATTTACAGTTATGATTTTAAAATATCTCCTCCTTCACATAAGCATGAAAAATAATTTTCAAAAATAAAAACTTAGGTTATATTCGGTTCAGATTAATTATTTTACTTCTTAAGAAGTGATTAATGATGACGTTTATAAAGCAAACTAAAAAACTAATGCATTGATATTAATGCTGATTTTAAATTGAATGGTCACCATACAACGAAAGGAGAATACAATGGCAGGGTTTGACAAAGTAGTGTCAAGTTATGAGGAGGCAATGGCAGGCCTAGAAGATAACATGACAATCATAGCTGGCGGTTTCGGCTTATGTGGTATTCCTGAAAATTTAATATCAGAAATTGAAAAAAGGGGCACCAAAGGTCTTACTATCGTTTCAAATAACTGTGGAGTAGACAACTTTGGTTTAGGTCTGCTGCTGCCCAATCGCCAAATCAAAAAAATCATTGCTTCATATGTGGGTGAAAATGCAGAGTTTGAACGACAAATGATGTCTGGAGAATTAGACGTTGAGTTGACACCTCAAGGCACATTGGCTGAAAAAATGCGTGCTGGCGGTGCCGGTATCCCTGCCTTTTTTACAGCAACCGGTTACGGGACACCTGTTGCAGAAGGTAAAGAAGAGAGAGAAATAGGGGGGAAACATTATATTTTAGAACATGCAATCAAAGGTGACTTCGCTATTGTGAAAGCATGGAAAGCAGATCGCTATGGCAACCTAATTTTCAGAAAAACAGCCCGTAACTTCAATCCAATGGCAGCAACAGCGGGAAAAATAACCGTAGTAGAAGTTGAAGAGATTGTTGAATCAGGAGAATTAGATCCCGACCAAATCCATACCCCAGGCATTTATGTTAATCGCATTATTTTAGGTACATTTGAAAAACGCATCGAACAACGCACAATACAAGCTACTCAATAAGGAGCTGACATGACTTTATCTCGCGAACAAATGGCACAACGTGTCGCTCAAGAAATACAAGATGGGTTCTACGTTAACCTTGGCATTGGCATTCCTACCTTGGTTGCTAACTATTTACCTGCAGGTATCGAAGTGATGTTGCAGTCTGAAAATGGTTTATTAGGCATGGGTCAATTTCCGACAGAAGAGACAGTAGATGCGGATCTTATTAATGCAGGTAAACAAACAGTGACAGTGGCAAAAGGCGCATCATTTTTTGATTCCGCAGAGTCTTTTGCAATGATTAGAGGGGGTCACGTAGATTTAACCGTACTAGGTGCCTTTGAAGTAGATGTAAACGGTAATATAGCCTCTTATATGATCCCAGGGAAGCTCATTAAAGGGATGGGCGGCGCAATGGATTTAGTCGCAGGAGCTGAGAATATTATTGTGACCATGACACATGCCTCAAAACATGGGCAATCAAAGCTATTAGCTAATTGCTCACTCCCTTTAACAGGTAAAGGATGTATTAAAAAAGTATTAACAGACTTAGCTTTTATCGAAATAAAAGCGGGTAAATTTCACCTAATTGAACACGCGCCAGGAGTCACCGTGGAGGAGATAGTCAAACTCACTGAAGGTGAGTTAGTTGTACCAGCAAAGGTACCTGAAATGAAATTTTAATCTAGATTAAGAATTAAAGTAACGATAACTGTTATATTAAATATACATTTTACATTTTACATAGAAAATATGATTTAGTTTACGACGTAAGCTAATCTTAACGAAAAAAGTTAATTAGTATGAATGGGAGTAACATCCTTAACCATTGTTGTAATGGTGTTACTTTCTGTTTTTTGTTATTTATTGCTTTTCCATTCCAATCAGCTTTAAAACTGCTTATATAAAAAAGTTCATTCCATCCCAACACAGCTTAGCACCAGATAAAAATAAAAATAGATAACATAAACGATAAACTAAAAGTTGACTGGCTTTATGCAAAAGCAGGATCCCTAACTTCACACCTATCGGTGCAAATGGTATCAGCAGCAATGAAGTTATTAAATTAGTATGATCAAACTCACCTAGTAAAGAGTATGGAATGAGTTTAAAAAGGTTAATAATGGCAAATAAAACTGCCATCGTTGCGATTAATGTGACTTTTTCCAACCTTAGAGGCAGTAGGTAAATACTAGCAGGTCCACCACCAGCATGCAGCGCAGTACTAGAGAAACCGCTCAATGTACTCCAAAACCACGCACTAAATATGCCGTTATGAGTATGATTACCAACGCCCTTCATTACATATAACAAACAAAATAACAGCGATAAACTACCAATAACTAACTTTAATCCAGCTTCAGAAATAACACTTAAAAATAGACCGGCTAATACAACCCCCAACGTCGCCCCAGGTAACATGCGCTTTAATATTGAATAATTCGCATTGCAGTAATGCTGCTTAACTGCAAAGAAATCCATCAAACATAAAATAGGTAATAAAATAGCAGCAGCTTGAGTAGGCGCAATGGTTATGGCCATTAATGGAACAGCAATAATGCCCAATGCACCACCGAGTCCCCCTTTACCAATGCCATAAATAATCACCGCAGGAATCGCCGTTACATAAAACCAAGGATCTGAAACGATCATCATAATCGACCCTAATGTCAAAAGTTGAAAAAGCAAAGCAGGACTAAAGGATCTCTTGCACCTGCTTTGTGTGCCAACACAGTCAACTACATGGTTGGCATAGTAAAAGTATTAGCATGTTCTTCTAAGCGAATACTCGCAGGCCAACGCGTAGTAACGGTTTTCATTTGTGTATAAAAACGAACTCCATCGTCACCATGTACATTTAATGGCCCAAAAATAGAACGTTTCCAGCCACCAAAACTATGAAATGCCATCGGTACAGGAATCGGCACGTTTACACCTACCATTCCAGCTAATACATTCTCACTAAATTCACGTGCAGTTTCACCATCACGAGTAAAAATCGCGGTACCATTACCGTATTCACAACGATTAATAAGCGCGAGCCCTGTTTTATAATTAGGCACTCTGACAACCGCTAACACAGGGCCAAAAATTTCTTCTTTATAGATAGTCATATCAGGTGAAACATGATCAAACAAAGTAGGCCCTAAAAAATACCCTTTTTCGTTACCTTGCACTGTTAAATTACGCCCATCAACTAACAAAGTAGCCCCCTGCTCTTTACCAGTAGCAATGAAATCACATATTTTAGATTTATGCTCAGCAGTAACAACAGGTCCCATATCATTTTCAGATCCTTCGACAATACCTGGCCCTATTGTCATCTTGTTAATTTCTGTTCTAAGTTGCTCAATTAATTGATCTGCCGCCTGATCGCCTACCGCCACCACCACAGATAAAGCCATGCATCGCTCTCCTGCAGAGCCATAAGCAGCACCGATAATGGCATTAGCAGCCATATCAATATCAGCGTCAGGCATTAATAAACAATGATTTTTAGCACCGCCTAATGCTTGGCAGCGCTTACCATATGAAGAAGCCGTGTTATAGATGTACTCTGCAATAGGTGTTGAGCCGACAAAACTAACAGCTTGTACTCTTGAGTCACTCAATAATTGATCAACAGCTTGTTTGTCTCCATTCACAACGTTGAACACACCGTCTGGCAACCCAGCTTCTTTTAATAAAATCGCTAACTGCAATGCTAATGAGGGATCTTTCTCAGAAGGTTTAAGAACAAAAGTATTGCCCGTAGCAAGGGCGATTGGAAACATCCACATGGGTACCATTGCAGGGAAATTAAAAGGCGTAATACCAACACATACACCTAGAGGCTGCATTAGTGAGTAACTGTCGACTCCTGTGCCTACGTTGGCAGAATGTTCGCCTTTTTGTAAATGTGGGATACCACATGCAAACTCCACCACTTCTAACCCGCGGGTTATTTCCCCTAACGCATCGGAATATACCTTACCGTGCTCATTAGAAATAAGACGAGCAAGCTTATCTTTATTACTTTCTAATAACGTTTTAAAAGCAAACATAATACGGGCACGCTTTAGCGGTGATATTTTTGACCAAGTTGGGAAGGCAGAATCTGCAGCATCAATAGCAGCAAGGGTTTCCACTTCATTGCTCAATACAACTTGCCGTGTTTGTTTCCCAGTAGCGGGATTAAATACTGGTGAAAAGCGACCACTATGACTGGTGCTAACTTGGCCATTAATAAAATTTTGAATGGTTTCCATAAGTAAGTTCCTTACAACATACGATAAATGATAGCGTGATAAGTTAATGCATCATGTCGCTAACGATGAATTTAATCACTGTGCTTTTTACGAGCTTGCCATGCTTGAATAATGGCGAGATAGTTACGCTTTATTTCTGTAATTAACGTGATATCGTCAATATCATTAGCAAACCATGCTCGTGACGGTTCACCAAAAATAGTACGCCCTACAGCAAAGCCTTTTACCCACTTACACTGTGATGCACTATCAAACCCCGACCTCAGTTGCTCCATGGGCATATCTAATCCTAATAAAACAACACCTCGGCAATGAGTGTCATTAGCATCAATAAGTTCGCTTATTTGTGCCCATGATGCAGCGCTTAAAGGTGGTAATTTCCACCAGTCTGGCTTAATCCCCAACTCGTATAAACGTGTTAGTAGCGCCACATAATATTGGTCACCTTGTGGCATGTCTTTTGGTAAAATAACTTCTAAAAGCAACTCATGCCCTGACAAACAACAGGCCTCAAACACTTCTTTTACTGTCTTTTCCTGCTCTGACTGTATATGCTCACTATCTTCTGGGTGACAAAAAACTAAGCATTTAACAACATGCTCTACAGGCCAATTCACTAACTGAGATCCAATGTTGCCATGTTCTAACATCAGCGGACGAGAGCCTGGCAGTTCGATTGGCCGACCTATCCAAGTACCGCTACCCGTTGCTTCATTTAATACCGATTGCCCAAAGCGACTATCACATAATATGCCGCCCTTACCTGATAAGCCTGCTTCCTTCACCGTCTCTTGACTAGCGCTAAAAATGAGTTGTTTTAAGTGCTCGATGCGAGACAGATCTGCTTTGAAGTGATTAGCCATCTCTAACAATTGACTGCGGTGATCAAAAGCTAATACACACAACTCAGGCCATTCTTTTCTACGTGTAGTAACGCGATGTAAGTGAGTTAATTGACTATCTAAATCAGGGCGCGGCACTTGATCAACACGTAGTAGATAATTATCTAACTCTTCTTTTGAAGGCATTGCCGGCGCACAACCATGGCGTGAAACAACCAATGCACCACAGGCATTAGCATAGGAACAAGACCGCTCCCAACTTTCTCCCTTTAAATAACCGCGTAATAGACCGGATATAAAAGCATCGCCTGCGCCTAATACGTTTAGCACCTCTACTCGTACACCTTGAACCGTAATACCATCATCTAACGTATTTGGAATGTCTCCAGAAAAAACAGAACACCCTAGCGGCCCACGTTTACACACCAATTCTGCTTGGCTAACTTCACGTACCTGTTGTAAGGCTTTAATCGTTTCCATTTTACCGCCTGCAATATGAAACTCCTCCTCCGTGCCTACAATCAGATCGAATAGGTGTAAAACATCTTGTAGTTGTTGAGTCACTGATGACGATGCAATAAAGCGGGTTTCACCATCACCTAGAGAAGTAAGGCCCCATAAAATAGGGCGGTAGTCGATATCCAGTACGGTTTTAACTGCATGCCGTTTGGCATACTTTAATGCTGTCAGTACCGCTTCACGCGTTTGCGGATTGGACAAATGAGTCCCTGTAATCGCTAAACAACGTGCAGAGGCAATATACTTTTCTTGCACATCATCAGCTGTAATTGCCATATCAGCACAATTATCACGATAAAAAATAAGCGGGAAGGTATCTGCATCTTTAATACCTAAGATAACCAATGCAGTTAAACGTTGCTGGTCTTTAATTAAGTAACGCGTATCCACTCCCACACGATCAAGCTCTTCCTTTATAAAACGCCCCATATGCTCATCCCCGACGCGTGCGAGCATTGATGATCTCAAGCCTTGTATTGCTGTGCCATAAGCAACATTACCTGAAGATCCACCTAGGTACTTTGAAAATGAAGACATATCCTCAAGGCGTGAACCTATTTGTTGCCCATAAAAATCTACTGCAACTCGTCCCATACAAATAAGATCTAAGGTTTTCGTGTGTTCTGCTGTTGGTATTGATGTTGGCATGGTCAGTCACTCCAAATATAGCAATTTGTCTTTTCAGCCTATTTCGTTTGAATCTATTTTCGCTGAATCTCAACGCACTTTATGAAATAAAATTTTCAAAATCAACTTAAATTGAAATTTTTATTTCACTTAAAGTATTAAGTGTGAGATTGTTAAAAAAAGTAAGGTATCTAACTTGCTGTAATTTCGTTATATTGATTGAAATTTATGTATTTCATACTATGTTAATATGAAATAAATAGTTCATTGTTGACTCATTTAAGGAAATATAATGACAGCTGCTACCAATATTGCTCAACTACAAGCACAAATTAATACGCAATATGCAACCTTGAGTAAACGATTACAGCAAGTAGCAAGTTATGTTTTAGAAAACAATCAGAGTCTTGCTTTTGATACGATTGCGACAATTGCCACACAAGCAAACGTACCTCCTTCCACTTTAATTCGCTTTGCAAAAGCTTTTGAGTTTTCAGGTTTCAATGAAATAAAAAAATTATTTAGACAAGACTTAATTGAAGAGACAACAAGCTATACCGATAGAGCACGTTTGTATAAAGAGAACAATACAACATCATTAGAAAAACCATTACCAATTTTACAAGAATTTGCACGTGTTAATTCTGAAGCAATGCACCAATTAGCAACACAAGCCTCTGAACAGCAATTAACGTTGGCGGTAAATATCTTAAGTAATGCTGAAAATATTTATATTCTTGGTTTGCGACGTTCATATAGTACAGCTGCTTATTTAACTTATGCTTTGCGTCACGTAGGCCGAAAAACTTTTTTACTCGATGGGTTAGGTGGCATGTTTGATGAACAGGCATCAATGATCGGTACTAATGATGTGCTATTGTCGATCAGCTTTAGTCCCTATGCGAAAGAAACACAGGTGTTAACTGAGTCCGTCTCACAAAAAGGAGCCAAGCAAATAATCATCACAGACAGTAAAATGAGCCCTTTGGCCGCTTGGAGTGATGTCTGTTTTGTCGTCAATGAAGGTAAAGTGGACGCTTTTAGATCACAGTCAGCGTCACTTTGCTTAGTGCAATCTTTAGTCGTTGCACTGGCGTTCCAATAAACGCATAACATCACCCTTCATAACGTTAAGCTAAATTGTGAGACTTGTGAAACAATGCTTTCATTGCTTGCACTAGAAGCGATATGAGGCGTAACAAATACTTTATCCATTGCCATTAGATTGCTTTCCTTTGGTAATGGCTCGGTAGAAAAAACATCTAGTATCGCACCGCGGAGACGGTTGCTATTAAGCAGCTCCTCTAAGTCACCTTCCACTAAATGGTCACCGCGTCCACAATGAATCAAAGCTGCTTTACTGGGTAATTTTGAAAGAAGAGCAAGATTCAACATCCCCTTTGTTTCTGGATTTAACGGTAATAAATTAACCAATATATCTAGGTCCTCCAATAACTCTGGCAGCGCATCTTGACCAGAATAGCTAATAACCCCTTCAATATGCTTTTTTGTTCTCGACCAACCAGAAACTTGATAGCCCATTGCGGCTAATTTTTCTCCAACATATCCCCCCAACTCACCTAAGCCCAAAATACCTACTTTAATATTTTGCATCGAACGTTGCGGCAATGGGTTCCATTGTTTTAACTGGTTATCTTGATGGTATTTATCCATATCTCGTTGATAATATAAAACGCCCCACAGCACATATTCAAACATACCTAGCTTTTGCCCATCATCAACAATGCGCGAAATTTCAACACCAGAATCCAGCAAATCACCTAAATTATCTACTCCTGCTCCCACTGAATACAGGCAGGTTAATTCAGGGTAATCCTTTAAAATAGTACTTGGTGGATACCAACAGGCCGCTATTTTTGCTTGCCTTGCTAAAGGGTTATCAGGTAATACCCATTCAACTTCAGGATGGTGTTCCTTTGCACAAAGAAGTAATTCCTCTGTTAAGGCTTCATTATCAATCATGCTTAATACAATAGGCTTCATGATTACTCCTTATAAGATGGATCGATACGGTCAAGCTTCCTTAACCATGCATCCCATACGATCTGTCGTTCATGAGCTACTTTTTTAAACTGCCCTGAGACATAACTTGCTAACTTATCTGGAATAATATCAATAGAAGATAAGCCCGACATTTGACCTACTGCTAATTGAATTTCACACGCTTTATTCAAATAAAACATAATTTGAAAAGCATCTGCCACTGTTTCACCGACACTCAATAATCCATGACTTTTTAAAATAAGTGCCATATTGTTACCCAGTGAAGCTTGAATGCGCTCTCTTTCATCTAAATTAAACGCTACACCTTCGTATTCGTGATAACCCACTTGTTGATGAAACTCAGCACTGATTTGATTAAGATTCATTAACCCTTTCTCACAAGCCGCGACCGCCATTCCCGCTAAAGTATGCGTGTGAATAACGCAGTGAGCATCATCGCGTGCGTTGTGCACGGCACTGTGAATGGTAAACCCTGCAGGGTTATATTTTGCATCTCCACTAATAATCTCACCCTGAGCATTCACCACAATTAAATTACTCGCGGTGACCTCATCAAACATCAATCCAAATGGATTAATTAAAAATCGAGGCTCGCCTTCCCCTGGTAAGCGCACCGAAAAGTGTGTGTATAACGTATCTTCCCAACCAAACATCGCTGCTAAACGATAAGCAGCGGCTAAATCTAGGCGTAATTTTTGTTCTTTTGCGTCCATTAGGCAGTTTTCCCCATAAATTCTTTAATACGTTCAAAGCTCGCACTCTGATTAGGATTGTTAATAATGTCATTAGGACTTGCATCGACTTGCACTACGCCCTCCTCCATCATAATGACACGATCTGATACCGACAAAGCAAACTCCATTTCATGTGTCACGATGATCATCGTCATCCCCTCTTTGGCTAAATCTTGAATTACTTTTAATACTTCGCCTACCATTTCTGGGTCTAAAGCTGAAGTTGGCTCATCAAATAACATAATATCAGGCGACATCGCTAACGCACGAGCAATGGCAACACGCTGCTGTTGCCCCCCAGAAAGTTGATGGGGATATTTATGGGCATGTGCTAATAAACCAACACGGTCTAATAAAAACAAAGCTTGTGCTTTTGTCTCTTTTATCGTGCTATTTTTATCGTGATAATGAGGCGCTATCATAATATTCTGCAATACAGTTTTGTGCGGAAATAAATTAAATGATTGAAACACCATGCCAATACGTTTAATACCTTGGTAAACATCACGCTTAATACTTTCTTGTTTAGGCTTAATAAAATCTTCACCAAACAAGACTATTTCGCCATTATCGATCTTCTCTAGGTCATTAATCGTTCTAATTAGCGTTGTTTTGCCTGAACCTGAAGGCCCAATAATACTTAATACCTCGCCAGGTTTTACATTGAGGTTAATTCCTTTAAGTACCTCATGCTGCCCGTATGATTTTTTAATTTGACGTAAAGATAATGCATTAGGCACACCTCTTTGAGTTGGATCAATAGCAGTACTACCAATCGCCTTTGCTTGACCTCTTAAACGCGCACACTGTTCATCTGACAGGGCTTCAGGAGAGCGCGAAGGAATATCCATTTTCTTTTCAGCCCAATGCAAAATAGAGCTAAAAATAGTCACAATCGCTACATAATAAACCGCTACTGCTAATAAGGTTTCTAATACTAAGAAGTTTTGAGAATAAAGTCGTTGGCCAACTTGTAAAATTTCCGACAAAGAGATCGCAGAAACTAACGAGCTTAATTTAATGATAGTCACAAACTCATTGATCATCGCAGGCATAGAGACTCGAACGGCTTGCGGAATAATAATAATACGTTGAATACCAAAGAAACCAATGCTCAACGCATGCCCAGCTTCTTTTTGCCCTTTAGCAACAGATAATAAACCACTACGGTGTATCTCCGCCATATAAGCAGCTTCAGTAACAACCAAGCTGACTAACCCAGCAAAAAAAGGCACGCCAAGGTAAGCGCCGGTAGAAGGAAATAACTGTGGCATATTATAAACAAACACGAGTACCACTAATAAAGGCACACTACGGAAAAACCAAACAAACACAGAGGTTGGTATTGATAACCATTTTTTATCAGATAACTTAGCACAAGCGACAACAAAGCCTAATACAGCACCAATTGTCCACGCTAACACACTCAACAAAATCACTACAACACAAGCTTCATAGAAAGCAGATAGGGTAAACAGTGAAAAGAAATACTGCCAATCTAAACTCATAACAACTCCTCTAGAAGCCAATAACTTCTAGCCAATATGGCATATAAAACAGATTAAGTAGCTATGGCCTTCGCCATAGCTATCTCAAATTATTCACTCACTGGCGATAATTCATATTTTGTAATTAACTGCTGATAAGAGCCGTCGGCTTTAATTTCAGCCATCGCTTTTTCTAATTCCACTTTTAACTGCTCATTGCCTTTTTTGATGTAGATGCCCAATGTTTGAGGGAAAACAAGCGTATCTGAACTAATTTGAACACGCCCTTTAGTACGCTCTACAAACATGGTTGCGGCACCAGCAATTTCAAGTTGAGCCTGTACATTCCCTGACATCATCGCTTGTGTCACTTCAGGTGCCGTTGGAAACTCTTGAACTATGATAGGTTTAAGACCATTTTTCACGCAATATGAAGTGGATAAATCATTTAGAGTCTTAACCCAGGTCGTTCCTTGTTGCAGGCCTACTTTAACACCACATAAATCTTCACCGGTTTTAGGTTGAATATCACTGTTTTTAGGCACCATAATGGAAGCGCCCGTTTTCGCATAGGGAATTGCGTCGGCTTTTTTCAGGCGATCTGGAATGATATACATACCCGAGATCACTGCATCAAATTTATTCGCCCCTAGACCCAAAATCAATCCTGTGAATTTATTATCACTAAACTCATAACCAACTCCCATTTTATTGGTTAATAGTGCCGTTAGTTCAGGATCAAACCCGACAACTTTATCACCTTCATAGGACTCAAATGGTGGATAAGTGATCTCCATGCCAACCGTTAACTTACCTTCTGAGAGTGTTGATGCAGCCATAACACTGGTTGAACTTGTACCAATTGCTGCTGCAATGAGTGTTGTTGTGAGTAATTTTTTTGCCTTTTCCATAAGTATGCTCCTTGTTAAAAATTCGTTTAAGTTAGGTATTCTCTTGTTATCCTTTCTGTTTCTTTAAATGCCCAAAGGTGGCGACACCTGTTGCTCGCTCTGGCAATGACAACTCACCTTTTGCGACTTTTTCTCGTAAGTAACGATAAGTTTGTAATGCTTGACTATACATATGCTCACCAATACTTAATTCTTTATACTCACTTTGTCCATCGTCAAATTGGGGTAATGGTTTAACCAATGTGTCGTAATCACAAGCAAAAAACAATGGAAATGAATAACGCTCGTGGGCAACTTTTCTAACGCGGTGAGAGGTCGCAACAAACTTCCCAGCGGTTAATACTTCTAGCATGTCACCGATGTTAATCACAAACGCTTCCTCATCACCTAATGTCACCGGCGGTGCATCGACCCACACGTCATCATCATTTAAAACTTCTAAACCAGGTTGATCAGCTAATAACATAGTGAAACATTCGTAGTCGGTATGCGCACCAATCCCCGGGCGATCAACCACCTTTTCATCGAATGGATAATGAATTAAACGCAATTTAGCTGGGGGACATGTCACCATGCTATCAAAATAGGTTTCCTCTAAGCCCAGTGCCAATGCAAACCCAGAAAACAATTTTCTACCTAATGCAAAAAGCGTATTGTAATAATCTAAAATAGGCTCTCGAAATTCAGCTAACGCAGGCCATTCATTTTCACCGATTAAGGGGGTGTTATTTAATACATATGGATTATCTTTAGGGGCAGGAAACCCCACATCGTAAGCTTCTTTATTATCTGGCTTACCCGTTCCATAAATTTCCTCACCTTCAGGCACAAAACCTTTATGAGTTTTAGAATCACCAATGTAGTGTTGCATTTTGGTATCCAATGGCTGGCTAAAAAAGCGTTTTGCCGCGAGGCGCAAGTTAGCTATTTTCTGTTTAGGAATACCGTGACCAGTGATGTATAAAAAACCAACGTCCGCGGCTGCTTTACCCATTTCTTGTGCAACTGTTTCACGTTGCTGTTTATCATCACTAAATAATCCGGAGACATCGACAACAGGAATACTAGTAAAGGTATTTTTTTGATTGTTCATGTTAATCCTTTAAATCTATCAATTGGTTACGTTTAACTTATAACGCTTGTTTAAATCGTGAAAAATGCGCTCTTTCTTCTTGTGCCATCCAATCGTTTAATGACCATAAATCAGCAACGGGCACATTGGTAAAAGGGAGGTGATGTAAATAACCATCTGGGCCAAACTCTGTTGTCATAGTAGTGATTTTACGCCCTTCTGATTGATGATTTGCCCACACCTGTTCCCATAAATGTTGATGAAAGGCCAACGAGGCTTGATACTCAGGTGCAGCAGGATGCGGCACTTGTGCGCCTTGGTCATAACCGATCCTCGCTTGGATATGAAACACACGCTTCAAGAACACTGATAGGTCATCTTCAGGTCGGTCTAATAGACGTTCAGCCACTAAAATCCAATGGCTAATATCCATTGTAAATAACATCTCAGGCACTTTTTCCATTAATTCCAGAGTCACCCACGGGCTATAAAGTGATGTGCCTCGGTGAGTTTCAAAACTACATGTCACCCCTAATTTTTTTGAAATCGCGACTGCTTTTGTAAAAAATGTCACTTGCGTTGTCATCGACCAACGGTCATTGCCGGCTAATACATTAACAAATTGTGCATTTAATTCTTTAGCGTAAACAAGCTGTTCAGCGAGCACATTTAAGTGATCATCTACCGTCATACTTTGATCAGGAATAACGTCACCACCGGTAAAAATAATCGCAATGTAGTCTAAACCCGTTGTTTTTAAAGCCTGTTTAAATATTTGTCTTGCATCAGGATCGGTAGGGATCCTGCCTTCTACGCCTTCAAAACCAGCGGCATTTAGTTTATCGGCTAATGCTGTAATAGGCTCTTTAACACCCCATAATGTTCGATATAATGCTAATTCCATTGCTTTATTACCTTTACTGCTCATTTATTTTATAGTGCATCAATACAGCGATTTATTTTTCATCTCTTTTAAGTGCTTGGCACATACAATGTACACCGCCACCACCTTTTGTAATCATCGATATATCAGGGTCAAATACTGTTAATCCTCTCGCATTACATTGGTCTCTTAAGGTCAAGCTATCCGATGGGATTAACACTCTTTCGTCGCCCAGCGACACGATATTACAACCTAGTTCCATCGCTTCTTTATAAGGAATATCGATAATGTCGATGTTTTTACTTTTTAACCACTTCAATAAATTATCTGGCGCGACCGCAGTACACACAGCCGCTAATTTCTCTGCCACCATTACACATTGCACATCCATATGTAAAAAGTGAGGGTCAAACTTAATTCCTTGAAATTCCCACCCCTCTTTTTCAAACCAACCTTTTACTTGATTCATACCAGCTTGGTTAGTTCGCTCGCCAGAGTAGCCGCAAAGCACAACGCCCGGCTCAATCAGCATAAAGTCACCACCTTCAAAATTACCCGCGGTGACCACATCAAAAATAGGAATATTCTGTTTGGTATAAAACTCCAAAACAGTTAACCACTCGCTTTGCCTCCAAGGACTATACATTTGGCTAATAATAGGCCCCCATGGCGTCATCACTGATGAGTCTCGTGCGTAAATAGAATAAGGTTGCTCCGACTTCGCATTTAAAAAATGTACGTTAACTCCTGTTTCACGGTAAACATCAAGCATTTCGTTGTATTGTGCTTTTGCAACGTTCAAATCATAACGCTCACCGGCATCCATATGACGTCGTGACGTAGAGTTGCCTGAGCGCCATTCAAAATGGTCAATAGGCCCCACTAATACCTCTTTTAAGCGTCCTGTTTCAGAAGCAATACCCCAATCAGTTAAAGGAGTTGTTCCACCATTGATTTGACGGCGGCTTAATAAGTTATCCATTTTTACTGTTCCTTTTCTTGTGCTAATTGCATCAAGCTATGCAATAGAACATTGCCACCAGCAATTAAATGTTTAGGTTCAACATGCTCTTTTTCGTTATGAGAAATGCCATCTTTACATGGCACAAAAATCATTCCAGTAGGCCCAACAGTAGATAAATACACTGAATCGTGACCAGCACCAGACACTATCGGCATCGCATTCATATTGAGTTTTTTAGCTGAATGGCGCACCACTTCAGTACAACGTGGATCAAATTCAACTGCAGGTGATTGCCATAGCACATCGACCTTGGCGCTTAAAATAGGTGGGACTTGTTGACATAGCGTCAATACTTCATTTGACATCTTATCTAAGATAGATTGTGTTGGGTGTCTTAAGTCTAATGTGAAAATAACATGCTCAGGTACCGTATTTGGTGAAGCGGGAATGGTTGTTATTTTGCCGATAGTGATCCTCGCCTGTTCCCCATATTCAGCAACTTTTGCATAGATAGCGGGTAAAACGGTATTCAATCCTTGAACCGGATCTTTACGCATCGACATTGGCGTTGGCCCGGCATGTGTGGTTTCACCTGAAAGTGTAATTTGATACCAATTCATTCCCTGTACACCAGTGACGATACCAATACTCTTCTTCTCAGCTTCTAAAATAGGTCCTTGCTCAATATGTAACTCTAATGCGGCAGCGAAAGGGAAAGCTTGACAGGGAAGGTCGCCAAGTTGGTCTGTCTCGAGTAAGGCTTGATAATAACTAACACCTTGATCATCCACAGATTGATAAAGAGTTGATTGTGATAACTTACCAGCAAACACCCCAGATCCAGACATGGCAGGACTAAACCGAGATCCTTCTTCATTACTCCATACTACAATTTCGACAGGATGAGCCAAAGTTATGTTTTGATCATGTAACGAAGACATCACCTCTAATGCGGCAAGCACACCATACACACCATCAAATTTACCACCAGAGGGTTGGGTATCTAAATGCGACCCCATTAATACAGGTAATTTAGTGGTATCAGTTCCTTTAAAATGTACAAAGATATTACCCATGCTATCAAGCCGAGCAACACCACCAATTGTATTGCACCACTTTAAGAATAATGAACGGCCAATGCGGTCTTCTTCAGTCAGCGCTTGGCGATTACAGCCTCCATTAGCAGTACCACCAATATTTGCCATTTCAGCAATAAATGAAAGTAATCGTTCCGGCTTAATTTGTAAATCTGTCATCAGTCTCTGCTACCTTGATAATCGTTAAAATTATCATAAAGATAGAATTTACTGAGTACTATTACCCAATTGCGGTATAGACATAGTTAAAGCAAAAATTAGTTTGGAGTAAGGTTTACAATGTCGTCAAAAATCTTGGCGAGTAACTCATGCTGAGAATTGACTTGTAGCTTAGTATAAATATTTTTACGGTGTACACGTTCTGTTTCAGAGGAGATATTAAGTAAACGAGCGGCTTCCTTAGTGGAGTAACCACGAATCAACAGTAGCGTAACTTCATGCTCCCTAGGAGTTAACACATCCATGCCAAACTCAGCGATATACTCTTTTATTTTTAGATGAGATTGTCGCTCTGGCAGGTGTTGTGTTTTATCATGCATTTTTACTGCTGAACTAAAAATAGGATATAACTCCCTTAATCTTACTAACATGCGCTCACTGAATTTAGATAAGGTTTTTGTTCTCCCTAACGATAACAAGTACACATTATTGTTAGCCCCCTGCACGGAAAAGCAGGTCTCATCAACTAATTTAGACTGACGAAAATAATCTTCATAATAAGCACTTTGATAAAAATCATCGGGTACAATTTCATCTAATGTGACAAACCCTTCTTTACCTTGATTAACCCCATAATTGTAAAATGGACTCAATAAATAGGCCCCTGCAAGGTAACGCTCCCAAACGGCCATTTCATCAATAGCAAAAGAGGAATTCAATACCGTTGGAGATTCCGTTGGATGGTAAATTAAAATCACATAATCATCGAAGCTCGCCGCGGACTTTAACAAATACGTTAATTTGTCAAAAAAAGCAGCATCGCCAATAGATAATATTAAATCAGCGATACCATAAGTGATCATATTATTAAAAGTGAGTTGGTCTTTATGCATAAATACTCTCATCAATCCATTTATTCATAAGTTAGCAAATTGCTAAGGGAATGTAGAGAGTATAATAATAAATGGAGCTAAAGGAGATTGTTTCGCGATCAAGCGCGAAAAGAAGAGACTATTGTTAATAAACAACATGACGCTTACGCAACTAAAATCCCTTTCATAAAAGCTATAAAAGGGATCATACTCGCTCGTTTAATTTAATTTAAAACGACTGACTAATGCATCTAGCTGTTGGTTTGCTGTTACTAAGTTCTCTGTGCTATTACTGGTTAATCGACCATTCTCTGTTAAATCATTCACCATGTGTTGAATTGACGACATATTACGACTGATTTCATCAGCCACCGTACTTTGCTCAGAGGCGGCAGTTGCAATTTGCGAGCTTAATTCATTAACTTCGATTATCGAACCGACCATTGCATCTAATCCGCTACCAACACGGATGGTGTTATCAGTAGTACTTTGACAGCTCTCTTTAGTCGTTTCCATTGCTTTAACCGATAGTACCGCATCACTAGTCAGTTTTAACAAGATTTCATTAATTTCAGCAGTGCTAGTCTGTGTTCTGGCAGCCAACGATCTGACTTCATCAGCAACAACAGCAAACCCTCGACCTTGCTCACCAGCTCGAGCAGCTTCAATCGCTGCGTTTAACGCTAACAAGTTAGTTTGATCAGCAATAGCACCAATAACACTTAATACCGAGACTATTTCTTGTGTATTTTCATTCATCGTATTAATACGTTCTGAAGCAACATCGACTTCTGTCACTAACATTCTTACGCTTTCTGAAGAAGTATGAACCAGTTCTTTCGATACTAACGCTTCATCACTGGTTTGTTGTGTGCTTAGCGCCGTTTGTCTTGCATTATCAGCAACGGCATTAGCCGACGCACTCATTTCTGTAATCGCAGCCACTACTTGATTTGTTTCATCAGAATGCATTTTAAGTGATTGAGTATTAGCCAAAGAAGCTTGCTTAAGGTGCTTAATTTCTTCTGAAATATCTGCAGATGAAGTTAACACATCAATCAGCATCGTTTGTAACTGACTAATAAACGAATTCACATCTCGTGCAATTTGCGCAAGGTCATCATTGCCTTTCACTTCTAAACGTTGTGTCAGGTCACCTTCGCCTTGAGCCAAACTACCGATTCTTTCTTTTAACGAAATAATAGGGGTATAAATTTTAGCTAACGTCAATACTAATAAAATAATCGTCACTATTATTAAAATTGCCGCTGTAATAATTGCAGAGATAAGTTGCTCATCTAGAAATTGGTAAACAATTGACTCATTAATATCCATGACGATATGCCATTTCTTACCACCGAGTAAGGTTAAGTCATCATAAACAGCTTGTTGTTGATGGCCATTTTTTTGATAAAAGAATTTACCTTGATCATTTCTTAACACTTGTTGCTCTAAGTTTTTATCGCTTATTCGGTCTCCGTACTCACCATTTCCTGACGTACTAATCAAACCTCCATTAGCATCATAAATACTGATTTCAGCACCTTTAAAGTCAACGTCGTTAATGAAGTGATCAACTGCTTCTAAAAAGATATCACCCCCAATGACTCCATTGTTACCAACATCTAAAAAGCTGAACATGTATTTATCAGAAATACCTTTATCAAAATAAATGTCTGTGATGATTAGCTTATTTGCAGCTTTAGCATCTTGATACCACTCCTCTTGAGTCGCATCATAATTATCAATAACACCAGAGTTACCAACAGTAAAACCAGTTTGATCAGCAAAGTTAACCGCATCTAAAGGAGTTGAAGAAACTAATAATTTAGCTATTTCTACTTTTTTTGCTGTGTCGTCGCTATTTAATAAGCTTTTGGCACTTGTAATAACCTTCTGACTACTCTGCAACCAAGCATTAATATCTTCCTTAACCATTTTTAAAACAGCTGCAGAATTCCTATCAACTTCTGCAACGCTTTCTGTACGGGTTGTACTATATGACACCCAATTTGAGACTAATAAAGAGACGCCTAATAAAAGAGTAGCTGCTAATATTATGCGTTGTTTAAATCCGATCGAAATAGCCATTATGGGTCCTAATAGTAAAAGTGATGTAGTAAAACTGTTTTAAGTAAAATATTAATCAAACTAGTACATCGATGTGATTAATTTCAATAACACTGATATTACATTCATTGTAAAATTTGTGAACTAAGTAATGATTTTATTCAATTTAATATAGGAGAGTTTTTGTTGTTAACAAGTAGGAATCTTTATTATTTTTAAGAATTAACAACAATATAGGCTTATAACGCCAACAAAATGTTTTATTATTGGCTTTTTATCTTCACTCCTACGTTAATTCGATTTATTTAGCTAAAATATTTACCGGTAGTTTGGTAACTATAAATAACTTTTCTGCATTTTGTATTACGCTTACCTGGTCATAGATGTAAAAAAAAACATCTGTTATCATCAAAAAAGAACGCTTCACACAATACACAAACACCATTACATCAGTATTGTCTCATATCTTAATAAAAGTGAACTCGTCAACAACGTGACTACAGAAACCATATTAAGCAGTCCTAATTTAACGATATCCTGTGAAGAGTGTGGCTTAGTCGTCGCCATTCCAGCACTTCAGGATAAGCAAAAAGCACACTGTCCTAGATGTGAGCATCTGCTTACTAAAAAAATAGCAAAGCCTTACCAAACAGCCACAGCTTATGCATCGGCTTGTTTGATGATGTTAATATTAAGTATCTCTTTCCCATTTATGTCATTTTCAGTACAAGGGCTAACCCAAGAAATTAATTTGTTGCAAGCTGCGCAAATGCTAGGTGAATATCAAAATACATTATTAGGGTTGTTATTATTCGCGACAGTTTTGGTACTTCCTTTTATCTACATTAGCTTAATGCTGTACCTATATTACAAGGCGGTAAGTAACAAAGGACGACCTAAAAGATATGTAACACATTGCTGTAAAATACTATTTATAATAGAGCCTTGGTTAATGGTGGATGTGTTCCTACTTGGGGTGCTGGTTAGCTTGGTGAAAATAGCGTCTTTGGCAGAGATCAGTCTTGGCTATTCATTTTTTACTTTCTGTATCTATGCGGTTTTAGTGGTTAAATGTGTGTCGCTGGTTGATAAAATTTGGCTCTGGGAGCAACTTATTCCTGCCAAATCCCTTCAACACAATTACGAAGGTGATACGCATCTTTCACAGACACATTTAAGTTGCCATACTTGCCATCAAATAAATCCAGATAATCAAACAGCACAACAGACTTGCTTACGGTGTGGTAGCCCTCTACATCATTTTGATATGGATGCTAATTTACAAAAAGTATGGGCGCTGCTATTAACAGCGATTGTATTTTATTTTCCAGCGAACCTTTACCCTATGATGTACACAGTAAGCTTAGGCTCCAGTACTCCATCGACCATTATGGAAGGTGTGATCCTGTTATGGCAATTAGGCTCTTACCCAGTGGCTGCGATCATCTTTATTGCTAGTGTGTTTATTCCATTGATCAAAATATTTGCGTTAGCGTGGCTATTTATTAGTGCCAAAAAGTTCAATAAGCTACCTGAGAGTGAAGCGGCTAAAAAACTAACAATATACCGCATTACCGAGTTTATCGGACGCTGGTCAATGATCGATATTTTTGTCGTAGCGATATTAGTAGCACTGGTTCAATTACAAAAATTAATGGCAATTTACCCAGGACCTGCCGCACTTTCCTTTGCTGCTGTCGTTATATTTACCATGCTTTCAGCAATGAAGTTTGATTCTCGTATGTTATGGCGTCAATCAGCAGAGCAAAGTACACAGAAAACAGAGTTAACCAAACCATACTCGCAACCCATAAATGATTAAAAGAGATACCAATAATGAGTGATGAAACTCCAGTACAAGCCACAATAAAAGAACAGAAAAAGATATCTGCAATCTGGATCATTCCAATATTGGCATTGTTTATTGGTGCATGGATGTTATTTCAATATGTAAATAACAAAGGAACAGAGATCACCATCATCATGCCTACGGCCGAAGGGATTAAAGTCGGCAAAACTGAAATAAGATCTTTAAATGTGAAAGTCGGTATGGTCACTGCTGTAACACTGAGTGAAAACTATGATCATATAGAAATAAAAGCCCAAATGAGCAAAGACAGTGAAAGGATGCTTAATGACAAAACCCAATTTTGGGTAGTTAAACCACGCGTAGGTAGCGAAGGAATTTCTGGTCTGGACACTATTTTATCTGGCGCCTATATTCAAATACAACCCGGTGACTCTAAAACCAAAAAGCTCACATTTGAAGCATTAGATCTTCCTCCTGTTGCCCCATTAGGCAGCAAAGGAAAACGCGTTATTTTAAGCCATAATAGTGCAGGGAAACTCAGCGTAGGCGACCCCGTTTCCTATCAAGGATTCACCGTGGGACGCGTAGAAAAAACCTCTTTTGATTTAAAAGCTAAAAAAGCCTTATATCAGCTATTTATATTCGAACCCTATGATGACCTCTTACTTTCTGGTTCGCAATTTTGGCTCACCTCAGGCGTTGATGTTCAACTCAAAGCCGATGGTCTTAAAGTACAGGTTGACTCATTACAAAGCCTGCTCTCTGGCGGAGTTACTTTTGGTATTCCTGCAGGCGAAAGAGTCGGTACTCCCTTTGCTAGCGACGTAGTGAAACTGCCGCTATTTGATAATTATGAACAAGTACAAAATGGACTGTATAAGCAATATGTTAAATTCATCATGGAATTCGATGAAACAATTCGAGGCTTAACGGTTGGCGCGCCTGTAGAGTATCGCGGTATACGCATTGGTACGGTATTACAAGCACCCTATGACATGATGGTACCTCAAGGTGATACCTCATCGGTGAAGATCCAAGTCTTAATTAAAATTGATCTAGGTAGATTATTTAGTGCAGACCGCAACCTCTCCCTCAGCACTTTTCAAGAAACAATTGAGAAACACTTTAAAAATGGCCTCAAAGGACAGTTAAAAAGCGGTAATTTATTAACAGGAGCCCTCTTCATTGATACAGAGTTCGACACGCCAAATCCTGATTTCAAGATCACTAAAGTAGGTGAATACGACGTTTTCCCCACCAAAAAAGGAGGACTGGCGATGATTCAGCAACAAATATCCTCATTCATGGATAAGTTTAATGATATTCCTTTAAATGAGGTAGCAGGATCAATGACTAAAACCATGGATTCTTTAAATCAGACCTTAACATCTGCTAACAACACCTTTGATAAACTCAATGAGATCATCTCACAAAAAGAGGTGCAAGCGATACCTGCAGATGTCCAGACTAGCTTACAACAGCTGCAACAAACACTAGCAGGTTTTAGCCCTAACTCAGCAATTTATAACGACTTACAGCAAACGCTCGATAAAGTTGAAAAAGTCATGCAGGAGTTACAGCCGGTGTTAAAACAAATTAACGACAAACCAAACTCGCTCATTTTTGGTGAAGACCAAATCGACGACCCCATTCCAACAAAGAGAATAAACTAATGAAAAAGTGGTTATTAATATTGGTTATATTTATCACAGGGTGCAGTAATAATGAAGTGCAGCAAGACTCACTATTTTTATTACCTGAAAATACGACAGCTGCAATAGCAAATAATAGCTTGCCCATGCTACTAGTAAGCACTAACTTAGATACCTACCTAGACCAAGCGAGCCTAGTGTATAGAGTATCGGATACTAAGGTTGTGTTAGCCAAACATAATAGTTGGGCACATCAACTATCCGAACAAATTAATCAACGAATGGTGGCTAACTTACGTACGAATCAAAGTACCTACTGGCCAGTAGAGCGCAATACCTCGATGCAGTTAACTAACCAACCTAAGTTGCAAATCCATTTCACTAAGTTTAATGGCGCATTCACAGGTGACGCTGAATTAAGTGGGGAATGGTTACTGATTGACGCACAAGGCCAGCTCATTAAAAGCGATTACTTTCAAATAAATAAACCACTTAAAGAAACCGGCTACGAGGAATTAGTTATTGCTTTAGCACAAGGATTAGATGACCTCAGCCGTATCATTGCTGAACAAGTGAAGCCATTATAAATAGAGAGGAAGTAAACAAGATTAACGCGATTAATAGCTCTTTGAAAAATCAGCATTAATCGACAATAGTGTTTACAACCACAAATGCTATTGTCAACTTTGTAATCCATCAATCTTGCTTAATACAACTCAATAATTGTGTTTCAATAGACTCATCAATCTCTTCAGCAATGATTTCAATTCGGCTTTCTATGCATTCAAATAATGCCGTTTCGGTTAACCCATCGGCCGTTAAATTGTAAGCAAATGCCCCTTTCTCTGTGATTAAGACTGCTTTCATGCGTTCTATTTTCAATTCAGAAAATAATGAAAGTAGCTTGTCACGTTGAAAGACCTTAGACGCTGAAAACCGCCAACCTACACTACAAAATCCCTCGCCTGCATTCACCGCTTTGAGTACTCCGTTGTCAGGGATTGCCATGTCTGATACAAGCGCTTTCATATGGGTGTGATGATGATGGTCATGATGGTCATGATGGTCATGATGGTTATGATGGTTATGATGGTTATGATGGTCCGGAATAACCTGCTTAAAGTCTGTGCTATTATCTAGTACCGTTAAAGGGATTATGCCGTACTCGCTAAAAATAACGTTCGTCTCTGGAGAAGCTACTTTCAGTACATAAGCTTTTAATTTTTCAGCATCATTTGCTTGGTAAAGATCTTGTTTATTACCGACCACAATATCGGCGATTGCAATCTGTTGATTGAATGTCTCATGGTTGGTATAACGTGGATCCACCAAGTGGCGAGCATCCACTAAGGTAATATTGTTTTGCAACAATAATACATTTCGATAATGGTCTGTTGATAATACCTGTAACACCTCTTTAGGGTGGCCAAGCCCAGTAGGCTCAATCAATAGACGATCTGGTTTTGCTTTTAGTAATAATTGATTAAGCGCTACTTGCATCGGTAAACCAGCAGCACAACACATACAACCACCAGGCACCTCTCGAATAAACACCTGTTGTGATTGATCCTGTTGACTTTGTACCAAACACCCATCAACTCCAACCTCGCCGAACTCATTCACTAAAATAGCCCAACGTTCATTTTTAGGTTTACTTTTAATGAGGTTTAAAATCGCAGAAGTTTTACCTACACCAAGAAACCCTGTAATAATATTAGTAGGAACACCTAAAATTGGCGGGTTATCGGAACGCATGTTGGATACTCCTACTATGTTTGACGACACTATACTGTGTTAATAGCACGCGGCTCTGGCTCATCGAATTTCCCTTAACATATTAATTCACCTTTACTTTATTAGTAGCCTATACCCATTTTACTTAGCTGAAAACACTAAACGCATTGCAGCAGAGGCATCCTCAATCACTTGCTGGTCAGCATACATTAAACGACCATTTACCCAGGTATTTTTAATTTGAGCAGAAAAACGGTGCCCTGCAAAAGGCGACCAAGCACAGTGATATAAACTATTTTCATTACTCACCATTGTGCCCGCTTTGCTATCAACCAAAACTAGATCAGCATAATAGCCTTCTCGAATATAACCACGTCCTTCAATACGATAACGAATAGCAGGGTTATGTGCAGTCTTTTCAACAACCTCAGGTAAGGTCATTTTTCCCATGTGCACTTGGTCAAATAAGCTCAATAAAGCATGTTGAACTAAAGGTAGGCCAGTAGGCGCTTGTTCATAGGGAACTTGCTTCTCTTCCCATGTATGGGGTACATACATGGTCCGTGACAATAATCCAATAGTTCATATGCTGAGAGCGCTTGATTAGCATGAAGCAAGGTTTGCAACACCAACTTACGCTTAGGTGTTAACTTTTTTCCCCGAGCTAGGCAGCTTTGTTCTAGGTAATCGAGAACGGTATCAAGGTCACTCAAGGGCACTACACTATATCCAAGGTTAGTAATAAACGTGGTTCATTTAAATTGACTGCAGGTGAGCGATGCACAAGTCCAGTGTTTTCATTGCCTTCCCAACCACTGCCCTTCAATAATGCAACATCTCCAGCTGATATTTGCTGGATCTGCGCATCACTACTAATTTGCCCCAAGGCTGAAGCGCCTTGCTCACCTCGATTAACATCTTGGTTATCTAACCACTCCGTTGCAGTCCCTACATAAGTGGTCACAAGACGACATGGGATTTGATCAACATGAAATTTTGGACACATAGGTTTATCTAATGTGGTAAGTCGTAAACCCGCTTCCTTTGTATCAAATAAACAGCAGAACATATCGACAATTAATGCAATATCTTCACTCAAAGCATTTGCACAAGCATATCCGTCCAGCTTGCCTCTAATCCATTCTGCAACGTCATCAGGTGTCACGTATTTAACAAGCGCTAATGGCTTACTATTTTGTAACATCTCTTGGATAGAAGTTGTCATCTCTATTGGTAATGTGCGTTGCCATATCGCGATATTGTTTTCTGGTTGATAGATATCAGTTAATACACTTGATTGGTTACCGATTGGTAATGGTAATACAGACTCAACCATATTATTTGCAACAGCTACATTCATATAATTACCCTTCTATTGTTCATAACTTGCTCTAGGTTTTGCCATTTAAACAAGTACTCTTTACTGTTTAAATGGCATTACTTCAATCTTTAAGAAATGTTATAACATAACACTATGTAATAAGTGATTACTAGTTAAGAAGGGATATTTATAAAAGCGCAGATGATTTATTCTTAGCATCAGCATTGATAGTGAAAAAAATAGTAAAACGATAAACGTTACAATCCTATTAAAGGTATCTAACAAAGCTGAGATAATTTAAAGTAAATTTACTGAATGAAGTAGATTATTTATGAAGCAGATTTGAGTTAATATAAGTAGCGATTTTGGTTAACCCTTCACGCAATTGTTCTTCATTAAGCAGTATAAAACCGAGCTTGATGAAATTATTGCCCTGCTCGTGTTGAGAAAAAAATACTGGACCAGGTTCTATCACGACACCCTGCTTTCGTAAGTGACTGGCTAATACAGTGGTATTTATGTCGGCAGGCACTTCAACCCATAGATTTAAACCACCAGTTGACGTGGTGAACTTCCATTCCGGCAACAACTCTTTAATAAGTTTTTGACATAGTTTCCATCTCTTTTTTGCCACTTTACGTAAGTTCCGAAGCTGCTGATCATAACCACCATTAGCAATAAAGTGAGCTAAAGTACGTTGCTCATGGCCTGAGAGATTACGTAATTGATAACGACGAATATCCAACAATGATGAAATGATATCTTTATGCGCAATGATATAAGCAATGCGACAAACAGCGCCTAAATACTTTGAAAACCCACTGATATAGATAACATTATCTAAACCTTGAGAGGCAATAGGGGGCGATGAACGGCCAATAAAGCGCATCTCTGCATCATAGTCATCTTCAATAATACAACAGTCGATCTGCTTGGCTTTTTGCAGTAATCCGGCTTTTCGAGGCATCGACATACTGATATTACTGGGTAATTGATGGCTAGGCGTTGTATAAATAATTTCGGTATTATTCGGGATCGACTCTAAATTGATACCACTGTCGTCAACGGGTACTGGGCAAATATTTGCGCCCGCCCTTAAAAAAGCATGGCGAGCATCAGGGTATCCCGGCTCTTCAACAGCAACAGGTGTGCCCTTTTTTATCAACAACTCTGAAATTAAGAATAATGCATGTTGTGTGCCCACTGTTAATATGATGTTTTCTGCACTTGCTTTAATGCCTCTCGACACTAAAAGCTCTTTTAAAACAATATCAATAAGCACCGGATCATCAGCACCAAAATTATCATATAAACTAAACTTTCTACTACCTGCTTGTAATGCTTCTCGGGATGCTTTAACCCAGGCAGCGCTGGGGAAGCTATCTTCAGGAATAGAAGCGGTAATAAAAGGAAAGGGCAACTCTGCATCCACTGCTGAGCGCTGTAATTGCACTGGATTACCAGGGGTAGCAGTACTTTTAGCACGCGCCATCCACCCTTGTTCAGAAGGCGTTGCTTTGCTGACTGTTTTTAACGATTCTTGGGTAGCGATTTCTGGATTAACATAACGTCCTGAACGCGCTTTAGAATAGATGATACCTTGTGCTTCTAGCTCTTCATAAGCCATTAACACAGTATTCAGGCTGACATTAAGTTGCTCTGCTAAATTACGGGTTGATGGTAGTTTTATACTTTGAAAGTGGCCTTCAATAATCGCTTGCTCAAGCCCTTTTTTGGTTTGTAAAAAAAGTGGTGTTGAAGACTGCCGATCAATCTGAATATAACGTGCAACAATTTCAACACCAAACATCAATTATCCCTTTGCAAGTTTAACTTTGACTAAATTCGTTACACTATTAACAGCATTAACAATGGCTTGGCTCATCATATCACACTCTTCTTGATTAATATTAAGCGGTGGATTAATACGAATAATGCCGTCTGCAGCAGCCACAATACAAGCATTTTGTTGACAAACTTCAGCAACACTATTTGCTAACTCAGCCGCTGAATATCCATAATAATCACAAAACTCTAATCCCCACATATGCCCAAAACCACGAATATCTTGCAAAATAGGTTGTTGTTTTATTTGTGAAAAATAAGCATTAATACGCTGCTCGTTATCTGCAATTTTATTACATAAGTTATCGCGTTGAATTATCTCTATTGCTTTTAAGGCAATACTACATCCAGTAGGATGCCCTGCCATAGTGATCACCATTTTAAGTGGCATGTTATGCGCTAGTAAATCATCATAAATCGGCTCATCTACTGCAACCGCAGCTAAAGGAAAATAACCAGCTGTAATGCCTTTTCCCATAGTAACCATATCAGGCCGGATCCCTTCTTGCTGAAATCCAAACCAAGTACCTGTACGACCAAATCCCGTGATCACTTCATCAACTACTAAGCTAATTTGATATTGATCGCAAAGCGATCTTAATAACTTCAAATAACCTTTTGGCGGAATAATGACGCCACCAGCAAACCCAACTGGCTCTACAAATAAACAGGCGATACGATCTTGTCCAATCTCTGCAATTTTAGCTTCAAGTTGCGCTCGTATTTCACTTAATGAATACACTGTACCAGTACTCGCATTGCGCGCACTAGAGATATAAACAAAGTCATCATAAGTAATGTGAGTATCAACTTTAAAAGGAGCAAAACCAGTCACTTGCTTAGCTTGACCAAGGTTACCGTGATAGCTTCTGTCTAATGATAAACACACCGTTTTTTCAGTGAAACCCAATGCTTGCCAACGTTTACGCGCAATGTTCAATGCCATCTCATTAGCCGATGAACCACTGATTGCATATTTTATTTTATAGCTCCCACCTAATAAATCACTCAAACGATTCGACAACTCAATGCTGGCATAACTTTGATGCTCAGGAGAACAATAAGAGAGTGTTTTTAAACCTTCGGTGGCAGCTTCTATCAACTCTGGATGAGCGTGCCCTAAATTTAAACAACTATGTCCAGAAACCGCTTCATAGGCATAATCATGGCCAACAATTTTCGCCCATCCACCTTTGCCTGAAGAGATAATCGTATCGGGAACAGTGCTACCTTCAAAATCTTCCACCCATTGAGAGGTTAATGAGTTATCCATTATAATTCCTTATTTTAACAAAAATTACCCTTCATCATTGAGCAGCAAGGTGATTGTTTATGCACAGCACATACAACCTTAATTTGCCGATAATGACCAAAATACAGGGTTATTCTTAATGCTCATTAGCATGAAAATGAGATAAAAAGGCTTTAGTTCTTTCATCTTTAGGGTGGTCGATAACTTGTTTTGCTGGTCCATCCTCCACCACCACGCCATCTCTCATAAAGACCACTCGGTTAGCGACTTCTCTTGCAAAGGACATCTCATGTGTCACTACAATCATCGTCATCCCCTCTGCTGCTAACTCCTTCATGACCGACAATACTTCCCCCACTAATTCAGGGTCTAACGCTGAGGTCGCTTCATCAAACAAGATCACCTGAGGTTCCATTGCTAAGGCCCGAGCGATTGCAATACGCTGTTTCTGCCCACCTGATAAAGAAGATGGATAATCGTTAGCCTTAATACTCATACCTACTTTCTCAAGCTGTGCCATGGCTAATTCTTGTGCTTCCTGTTTATTCATTTTCTTGGCTGTTACCGGCCCTTCCATGACATTTTGTAGTACTGTCATATGTGGGAAAAGATTAAAGTGCTGAAACACCATGCCAGTGTGACGACGAAATTCGGCTAGCTCTTTGGGTTTCAATTGTAGGCGTGATTCACCAAACACCATTCTGGTATTACCTATTTCAATACGCCCTGCATCAGGTGGAACGAGTACATTCAAACAACGTAATAACGTCGACTTCCCTGAGCCAGAAGGGCCAATTAATGCCACCACTTCTCCTTTCTCAATTTTTAAATTAACATCACGTAACACTACAAGGTCACCAAATTGTTTTTGAATTGCATCGATTCTGATCATAATTAAACCTTTTAGTGTTTTACGCTGTTACGTGACTCAAGGTGACGTACTAGCATGGTTAAAGGAAAAAGAAGGGCGAAGTAAAATAATGCGACGACCGTATAAACCTCTAAAGGCCTAAAAGTTTCAAGCGCGATTAACTTACCTTGATATAACAAGTCTGGTATTGCTAATACTGAAACTAATGATGTGTTCTTTAAGTTAATAACAGACTGATTAACCAAAGAAGGCAGCATCTTTCTGATGGCTTGAGGTAGAATAATGCGACGTAAAATATCACCGTGCATTAAACCAATTGCTTCACCTGCTTCATATTGGCCTGGATCAACACCTTGAATTCCCCCTCGAATGATCTCCGCATAAAAAGAGGCTCCATACAGAGTCAATGCAATAAATGAGGCTGTTAATGCTGAAATTTCTACACCAATTAAAATAGGTAGCGCATAGTAAATCCAAATTAAAGCCACTAAAACTGGGGTACAGCGAGAGACTTCAATCATAGATATTGAGATAATTCTAAAAAATTTGTGTCTAGAAATAGTACCTAATGCATTAACGGTCCCTAAGATTAAACCTGCAACAACAACCGCCGCTGATAATAAAATGGTGACCATTAATCCACTAAATAAAAAATCATAATTATCCCAAAGCCATGAAAAGTTCCATTGATACATAATGATGACGTTCCTATAAGTTAAAGTGGCAAGTTAAAAGGTTAAGCAGCCTTAAAGTTTTAAGTTAGATGGGAAGTCTTCAGGTGTTACCCCCACCAGTGACATGTTACGTTTAACTGCTTCACCGATGAATCCACTTTCACTGTTTTTTGCAAGCCATGCATTCACATATTCTTGTAAACTAGTATCACCTATTTTTTTCTGAAAGCCTGCATGAGAAGTAGTATAAGAAACAGGAGAAGGAGCGATAACTGTGCCTAATTGCGGGTTTTTCTTAACGATAGGTAAGCTCAACATCATTACAAAACATTGTGCATCAGCTTTACCTGACTGTAATGCAATCGAAGCTTCACTGACATTGTCAAAACGTAGGATAGTGGCATTTGGTAATAACTTAGTGACTGTTGCGTCATGTGCAGAGCCCGCATCAACGGCGATACGAATTTCGGGCTTGTTATAGTCTTCCCAGGTTTCAAACTTGGCATCGTCACGTACCACTAACGTAAATGCGTTATTAAAAACAGGGGTAGAAAAGTCGATAACCTTCTTACGTGCTTCTGTTGGATTCAAACCAAACATGATATCAATTTTATCGGACTGTAAATCGAGTACAGAGTTGCCCCATGTGGTTGTCACAATCTCTAATTCCACACCTAAATCTTTAGCTAAAGATTCAGCGATATCGATAAAAATACCTTCCCATTCACCAGACCGTCTGTCTTTTTTAAAGGTAGGAGCGGCGTCCGTTACCCCCCCAATTCTCAATTTACCTGAGTGTTGAATATCTTCTAATGTGGTTTGTGCTGCGGCGGTTGTGTTAAGAGCAAAAATGGCCATTAACCCTATTGTTGCAACTTTTAAAGTGTTAAAAAATTTCATTGTATTCTCCATTCCATTGATTGCAGTAAAAACGTGATGTAATAACAATTGAATGTTTAATATAGGCCCTCATCTGAACTTACAAAAGACACAAAATAATTAATTTTAATGGTTACAGAATGTATTAATTGAGTGCAAAGTGCACAAAAAAAGTGCAGCTGATGAAAAGAGTTATGGGGATCATAAAGTTTACTGCTGCGCCTTGTTTCACAAGCATCCCGACTATAAACCCGCCTTTATATTCATGGCATGTTTCAGACCTAATTAGCTTAAAACAACAGGAAAATAGTAATAAAAGGCAGGTCAGTAGGAATAAACGAAAAAATAAATGGAAGTGACATGCTGAAATGACAGGTAGAACTACAAAAGTCGTAACCACTCCCGATTGAGCATGGCTACGACTATTGACTCTACTCGAACAAGATTAAAGTGATGACTTCAACAAGAAGTGAAGAGGGCAAGAAATTATTTATTTCACAGTTTTGTAAATAGCAGCAATATCTTCATCAGCATAACCCGCTTTACGAGCCTGTTTGAAAGACTCGTTACTGGTAGCAGCCGTTGGCAGTGATAAATCTAATTGGTCTCCTAAATCAACTGCTAGACGCATATCCTTTTGCATATGTTTAAGTGGAAAACTGGTATCGTACTGCTCAGCTAATAACATCGGCCCTTTAACTGCAAACATTGGATTTGCCATAGCACCTGCAGCAATGATCTCTAATAGTTGCTCACCATCAAGATCAGCTTTTAAACCCAATGACACACCTTCACTGAAAATACTTAACATGCCACCCATGATCATATTGACCACCAGCTTCATTTTAGCACCTTGACCAATTTCACCTAAATATGGTGACATTTTTCCCATTATTTCAAAAGCAGGTAACGCATCGTCGTACACAGATTTATCACCTGCGGCTAAAATAATTAACGTACCATCTTCAGCTGGCTTTTTAGTACCTGATACAGGAGCTTCTAAAAATCGTCCACCCGCCTCGGTGATCGCAGCAGAGATCTTTTGTGAAGTGGCATCATCCACGGTAGACATATCAATATAACTACGCCCTTCACCAATACCAGCAACAACGCCATCAGGGCCTTCGCAAATAGCTAAAGCAGCCGTAGGATCAGAGACAATAGTAAAGGTAATATCACAGGCTTCTGCCACCTCTCTTGGTGTATTACCTTGCTTTGCACCCTGTGCAACTAGCGCTGAACATTTTTCGCTATTACGATTCCAAACAGTCACATCTAATCCAGCTTTAACCAAATTCAATGCCATTGCATTGCCCATAATGCCTAGTCCAATAAAACCGAATTTTTTCATAAAATAGTTTCCTTATTATTAATTAGTTTTTATGTCTATCTGATGTCACACCTTATTCATAATAGAATCTGTTTAAACCAGATAGATGTACAACGATAAAAAATGTTAATTTAAATTAATGAGTTAAAACGCATTGGTGAAAAAGCAGCGAGATCTACACAAGGTGTCTCGCCTGCAATTATTTCACTGACAAGACGGCCTGTCACCGCACTGAGGGTTAACCCTAAATGCCCATGGCCGAAGGCTAAAGTCACTTTGGGTTGAGTAGGTAAGTGACCAATAATAGGTAAAGAGTCAGGTGTTGAAGGTCGGCTTCCTAACCAATCTGACGTCACCTCTGCCTCTCCTTCTAACATAGCACTAGCGACTTTTTTTAGGTTCTCGATGCGTCTTTGTACAGCTGGTGCATTAATATCAGCAAACTCTGCTGTACCTGCAAGGCGAATTTGCTTTTGTATCGGCGTCATAAAAATAGACTTATCTAACCATGCGACTGGACGTGATAAAGGCTTTTTATTACTGCTTGAATTAATCATCAAGTGATAGCCTCGTTCACTGACTAATGGAAGATTGATTTTAAGCTGTTTAACCAATGTTTTAGAAGCTGTACCAGCTGCGATCACTAGATGTTCAAAATGTTGTACATCCGTAGCCAGCTGAACTTCTACTCCTTGATTATTGGTGTTAATAGATTGCACTTCATCCTCTACAATGGTTCCACCATGCGCTATAAAGTACTCAGCATAACAACGACTGAGTTGGATCGGGCTAACAGTGAAACGTGTATCTGGATAATAGATACCGCCTGCATAAAAAGGTGCTAGACTCGGCTCCATTTCCTGTACCTGTTTAGCATTACATAGAGATAAATTCACGCCTTGCCCCTGTCGCTCCAGTACTTCTCCCTTACGTATTTTCTCGATACTCTCTGGATCGGCTAATAAAGCGAGACTCCCCTGACTACGAACAAAAGATTGACCTCCTGTCATATTCAATAAGACTTGGTCAGATTCAAATGCTTTAGATTGTAATTGAGTTAACGCTTCCCGTGCAGTGGGGTAGCGAAAACAAGAACGGAAGTATTGCCAAGCATAAGGACACATCTCAGGAATATAACGTGACGAAATAGATAAAGGGCTATTTTGATCCAATAACATTTTAGGGATTTTGCCAAGCATACTAAATCGAGTAAAAGGCAAACATGCAAAACTAGCCAGCACGCCTGCATTACCAAAAGAAGTGCCTTCCCCCGGTTTTTGTCGATCAATAATAGTGACTTTGTGCCCTGCTTTTTGTAACCATAAAGCAGAAGATAAACCTATGATACCCGCACCAATGATGACGATATTTTTGCTTTCCGACATACACTCCCTCGTATTTGTATAATTAGGCTCAATCTCATTCATTAACGTTACTATTAACAGTATTATTAACGAGCCGCTTCTACTTTCATTTCCACCAACATATCGGGACGAGCTAAACGTGACTCGACACAAGCTCGAGCAGGTGTATCTTCAGGCTTAATCCAGTCAAACCAAGCACCATTCATTGCATCTTTATCATCAATATTAGCCAACCAGATGGTCACACTTAGCATCTTAGTTTTATCAGTACCTGCTTCCGCTAATAACGTATCTATTTTTGCTAAAATTTGTTTAGTTTGTCCCGCTACATCTTGTGTGGTGTCATCGGCAACTTGCCCTGCTAAATAAGCAGTCGTTTCTGTTGTCACTATTTTGCTTAATACTTTATTAGAGTGTTTACGTTCGATCATAGAGTTCTCTTAAATAAAAAATAGATAGTTAACGATGAAGCACTTTCTTAATGAATACTTCACGTATCGAATAGAGCAAATGAAATCATGGGGGGAAACGGCTATTAAGGCAAATTAGTAATATCTTGTATCCTATAAAATTTTCTTATAGGTTTTGTGTGGTGCTATTGCAAATTTTTTAACGAATTTTTAAGTGTATCAACAAACATTGATGCTAATAATGAAAGCGGACGATGAGCTGGCGTAACAATAGAAATGGAGAAAGTAATATCTGGTTTAAAAGGCAAAAAAACCACCTTGTCTTTAGTAATACAGTTTTCTTGATAACTAGCGACAGTAATGGGATCAATTAGCGCGCAAGCTAAGCCATTTTCAACAAATGATAACTGTGGTAAAAAGTATTGTGTTTCAAAACGTATATTAAGTACTAAACCGAGATCATTAAAAACCTGCTTCATTTGCGCATGTATCATATGCGATTCTGACAACATCGCTAATGGCTTACCACTAAGATCTTCTGCTGTAATATAGGATTTTTTTGCTAAATGATCGTTAACAGATACAGCACATAAACAGCGATAATCTAATCGTTCATGCTTTAATAATGGAGAAGAGGATTCTGCAATATGGTCTACGATACCAACATCATAACGTTGTGCAGAAACTAACTGCTGTGCCTGAAAAGAGCTTTGTGAAAGAAGTGAAACATCGACTCCTTCGCGCTCTTTAACAAACTCACTAATCAGCTTAGGTAAGAAGAAGATAGAAGGGCTCAACATAGCAACAACATTGATCTTGCCCGTCTCTAGGTTACGCACTCGCGTTAAATTATCTTCTAAATTTTCAATTTTTTCGAGTATCTCAACAGCTTCAGAGAGTAAGTATTCCGCTTCAGGTACAGGGTATAAACGCCCTTCTCTACGTTCAAACAAAACCATACCAATTTCATTTTCTAAGCTTGTTAACTGTGCACTTACCGCAGGTTGAGTCCTAAATAAATTACTAGCGGCTTTAGAAACAGACCCGGTTATCATGACTTCTTTGAAGGCTTTAAGCTGTTTGACATTCATTTTTGACAACTCTATCGAAAAGATTTTTAAAGTGTATCAGGGAATCTATAGTGATGGTATGAGGTGATACAAATAGGTTATTAAGCACCACTGCTTATAAAAATACCGCAGACCATAACATCAACTTAAATCTAAGTGGTAGATACAAACTAACGTTAGTCTGCTGTAAAAAAGCAGCTACTAAACAAACGATAATGTTTAGGTACGATTATTTACAAACAAATCAGCTACTTTTCTTCGGGATGTTGTTGTAAATAAGCTTTTTTAGCTAAATGCTGGTTCTGAGTACTATCAGTCATTTTTACTTTGTAGTGTAAGCCTGCTTTGCCAAGCATATGCGCGGCAACAGGCGCAGTAATCAACAAAAACATACTGATTAATACTTCTTTTAAGTTGACGTGACCCAGTTGAATACTGAAAAAGATCATCGATGCGACTAAGATACAAGCAACGCCTAATGTGCTAGCTTTTGTCGGTGCATGTAAACGCGTAAAGTAATCTGGCAGTTTTGCTAAACCAATCGAGCCGATTAGCATAACAACGGCACCAAATACTAATAAAGCACTCACCACGACTTCTAAAAATACAGTCATTTACTTCCCTTACTCGATAATATCGCCACGTAATAAGTACTTACAAAAAGCAGAAGTACTTACAAAACCAAGTAGCGCAATTAATAATGCACTTTCGTAATAAATAGCAGAGCCTTGATGAAGCCCTAATAAGATGATTAGCGCAATACTATTAATATACATAGTATCAACGGCAATAATTCTATCTGGCGTTGACGGACCAATGATGAGGCGCCATGCATTTAATGCTAAAGCACAACAAAGTAACGCACAAGCAATCAATATCGCGTATGTTAACATCCAAAAATCTCCTTTAACGGTGCTTCGTAACGAGCTTTGATAAGTTCAATTAGCGCCTGCTCATCTTCAAGATGCAACACATGCACATATAACCATTTTCTATCTTCAGATAACTCAACACTTACCGTACCGGGTGTTAATGACACACTACTGGTAAAAATAGTCAGTGGCACAGGCTCTTTAATATCTAAAGGTACAGCAATAAAAGCAGGCTTTAAATTGCGATTACTTTGTAATACACGCTTCGCAACATCGTAATTTGAGACGGCAATATCAATCAGTAAACGAAACGTATAGCTCAATACCTTAATAGGTTTTTTGGCGACGGCAGACTCTTCACTCAGCGGTGCAACAATCCAAGGGATCACGATGGCAAATATCGCTCCCAACACCATATGCCCGCGACTGAAGTCATGCAATATTTGCCAAACGAGCCATAATAGGACGCTGTGGTAAGGTGTAGGAAACCAAACGAATTTACGTACTTTATCCATTATTTAGCGACCTCGTTAAGTTGTTGTAAACTTAAACCTGTTTTAAGTTGTTCTGCAGCTAATTGTGTATAGTCAGTGACTGTCCCACCAAAAATAACCATCAAAGGCAGAATCGCGACTAATAAACCAATAGCAATATATTGCATTGGATGACCTTTTATTGCACTGGTGTTTTCACCATTGCTTCGCCAAAACAGTGACGTACCCGCACGTGACAGGGCGATAATAGCCACTAAGCCTCCCAGCAGTATGAATGGGTACACCCACATGGCTTGGCTTGCGTCAGTGACTGATTGTAAGATTAATGCTTTACCCACAAAACCAGATAATGGCGGCATACCAATTAAAGCAATAGCTAACAGAGCAAAGATGAAGCCTAACACACCAGCTTGTGGCATTGCTCTCGCGGCAACAAAACGGTCTTCTGCTTGGCCACGTTGTTGCTGAATTAAACCAGCGAGCAAGAACATTGCCGCACAAGCGATGGTACTGTGTATTAAGTAATAAATCCCCGCTGAAGCAGCCTGCACGGTATTCAAACTAATAGTCACTAGTAACGTACCCACAGAGACAATCACTAGATTACTACAAAGTACTTTTAAACTTTTGCTCGCGAGTACCGCAATCGTGCCTGCAGCAATAGTTAACAAGGCGATCGGCCACAACCACGGCAAGGCTATGTTAGCCAACTCGCCTGCTTGGTCGCCAAATATAGCCCCATGTACTCGCCAAATGCTATACACACCCACTTTAGTCATAATAGCGAATAAAGCCGCCACAGACGTACTTGTAGATGAGTAGGCTTTAGGTAGCCAAAAGTGCACAGGAAGCATCGCCGCTTTCAAACCAAACACAGCTAATAGCAATAAAGCCCCTGACTTAGCAATCAGTAACTCGTTATCCGATAACAACGGAACTTTATCAGCCATATCAGCAAAATTAAGTGTTCCTAAGGTGCCGTATAAGGTCCCCAGTGCAAATAGAAATAGCGATGAGCCAATCAAGTTAAGAAACACATAATGAATATTAGCCTGTGTCTTTTGCTTGCCGCCGCCATGTATCATCAATGAGTAAGAAGCGATTAATAACACTTCAAAAAATACAAATAAATTAAAGGCATCGCCCGTTAAAAATGCACCGTTAATCCCCATCAATTGGAACATGATAAGCGAATGGAAAAAGGCACCTATTTTATCTTCCCCAGCACTTGCATATAGCGTCACCGCTAAGCCTAAAATGGCACTTAAACAAACCAGTAATACTGAAAATAGATCGGCCACTAATACAATACCAAAAGGAGCGGACCAATCACCAAGCGCATATACTTGGATACCTTGTTCCTGAACTTTAAATAACAGTGAAAAAGCAACTACGATCATTAAAATATTCGCAGTGATACTCACTACACGCTGTTTATTCAAAGAATTATTGAGGCTTGGAAACAGTAAAACAACCGCCACAATAAAAGGAATTAGTACTGGAAAGATTACTAAATGGTCAAACAAACTCATTAGGATTTTTCCTCAGATAAAGGATCAAAAGGCTCTGTTCCATCGACATGGTCACTGCCTAAATCTGCACGGCCGCGCATCGCTAAAATAACCGCAAAAGCAGTCATAGCAAAACCAATAACAATGGCCGTAAGTACTAATGCCTGTGGTAGAGGATCTGCATAATTTTCACTGCTGTTCAATACCGCAGGTGCCCCTATGGTTAAACCACCACTCGCAAATAGGAATAAGTTAACCGCATAAGATAATAAAGTAAGCCCAATAACCAAGGTAAAGGTATGGCCACGCAACATTAAAAAGATGCCACATGCACTCATGAAGCCGACACAAATTGCATAGACTAATTCCATTATCTTTCTCCTACTGTGAGTCGTTCTGTCGTGGTTAACTTCCCTAAGCTCGCTAATATCAGCAATGTTGCACCGATCACGGTAAAGTAAACCCCAATATCAAAGACCAATGCACTCGCGAGCTCAAACTTACCTATCCAAGGTAAAGAAACGTAATCAAACCAAGACGTTAAAAATGGGCGTTCAAAGAACCAGCTACCTAAACCAGTTAAGCCGGCGATACTTAATCCAGTCGCAATCATATAGTGGTAACTGATGCTCACTCTTTTTGCCATCCAATCAACACCGTGTGCAAGGTATTGTTGTATTAATGCAATAGATGTAATCAAACCGGCAATGAAACCACCACCGGGTAAGTTGTGTCCACGCATAAAGATATAAGCAGAGATAAGTAAAAATAGCGGTAGTAAACTTTGTGAAACAACCAGTAATAACACAGGGTACTTCTCTTTCGCCCAGAGACGACCAGCATAGTCTTTGGTACGCATAGATAAACGCATACGCGCAATCAATTTGTGAATACCTAATGCAGCGATCCCTAGCACCGTTATTTCACCAAAAGTATCAAAACCACGGAAATCAACCAGGATAACGTTCACTACATTAGTACCGCCACCGCCGATTTTTGCATTATCTAAGAAGTACGCAGAAATGCTATCTAGAGGATGAGTCATTAAAGCAAAACAAATACTACCAATAATACAGCCAATAAATGATGCTACGGTAAAGTCACGCACAAAATGACTAGGTCGACTTTTACTGGTTGGTGTTTGTTGTGGGAAGAAATAAAGTGAAAGTAACAACAAGATCACCGTAACAATCTCAACCGACAGCTGAGTAAGCGCTAAGTCAGGTGCTGAGAAATAAGCAAAAGTTATCGATACTACTAGCCCCACTAACGACAACATTAATAATGCAATAAGACGGTAATGACTCCAAATAATAGTGGCTAGCGACCCAGCAACGATCAAAATCGCAGCAACCACCACAGCACTATTGATAGGGGTACCAGCTAAACTTCCTCTGGTTGTATCTAAGTCGAATAAAGGTGGTGCAATCAGTAGTAATGCAAACAAACACAGGCCAAATGCATAACGTTGTAAGGAGCCTGTCTCCAGTTTCATGTTTATCTTTTGTGCATACATAACACAGGTCTGAATAAAACGTTCAAAAACCAATTTTGCGTCAATATCTGGGAACATTCCTGAAAACTTAAATAAATGTTTACGGTTAAGATAAATAGCGGCACCACCAACAATCGCTAATCCACTCATTAACAGAGCAAGATTAAAGCCATGCCAAATGGAGAGGCTATATTCAGGTAACTCATAGTTAAGTACTGCTAACGACGTGCTTTGAAGCATTGGACCAATAGTGTAATTAGGGAAGATACCTACTAACAAACAAATAGCCACTAAAATTTCCACAGGAACACGCATATAACGAGGTGGTTCATGGGGAGTCTTAGGTAACCCTTTTGGCTCACCATTAAAGAATACATCGTGAATGAAACGTAACGAATAAGCGACAGAGAAAGCGCCAGCAATCGTCGCTAATACAGGAATTAACCAAGACATAGCGCCTAAGATGCTTTGTTCTAGCGTTTCCGCAAAGAACATCTCTTTAGATAAAAATCCATTCAATAGCGGCACACCGGCCATCGAAGCAGATGCCACCATGGCTAACGTTGCGGTAATCGGCATGTACTTCCATAACCCATTAATTTTACGCATATCACGCGAACCGGACTCGTGGTCAATAATACCTGCAGCCATAAATAACGACGCTTTAAAAACGGCATGATTCATAATATGAAATATTGCTGCAATGGCGGCTAATTCGGTATTTAAACCTAATAGCAATACAATTAAACCAAGATGGCTAATAGTCGAGTAGGCTAATAAGCCTTTTAAATCATGTTTAAATAATGCGGTATAAGCCCCCAATAACAAAGTACATAGACCCGTTAAAGAAACCACTACAAACCACGTTTCTGTACCCGCTAACACTGGATAGAAACGCGCTAATAAAAATATACCCGCTTTAACCATAGTTGCAGAATGTAAGTAAGCACTAACTGGCGTCGGTGCAGCCATCGCATGAGGTAACCAAAAGTGGAATGGAAATTGAGCTGACTTAGTAAATGCACCAATTAAAAATAGGCTTAAAATAGCAATATAATAAGGGCTTTGTTTTACTAATTCGCCACTGTTCAAGACCACATCTAATTCATAACTGCCAACCACTTGACCTAATAATATGATCCCAGCCAATAACGCTAAACCGCCAGCACCAGTAATAGTCAGAGCCATTCTAGCCCCTTTACGCGCATTACTATTATGAGACCAAAAGCCGATCAACAAGAATGAACTAATACTGGTCAACTCCCAATAAAACCAGAGTTGAAGCATGTTGTTTGACATAACAATACCGAGCATTGCTGTCATAAACATAATCAAATAGCTATAAAAATGCCCCATATTATCTTTTTCAGATAAATAATAACGTGCATATAAAATAACCAGTAAACCAATCCCTAGGATCAATATACTAAATAAAGCAGCTAAACCATCAAGCCGGAATGATAACGAGAGCCCTAATTGAGGGATCCACTCAACACTCTTACTAAAAGATTCTCCAGCTAACACCGCGGGTAAATCAAGAAAAATCAAGCACAAGGCAAGAGCAGGCAACAACGCGGTAGCCAACGTACAAGCACTACGATTAAGTTTATTGGTTAGTAAGGGAACAAGTATCCCGAACATGGGTAGAAATGGCACCCAGAAATAATACATTTAAGCGAAGCTCCGTTAGCTAAGTGGTTGGTATTTTCAATCTACGATAGTGATTAATGGGTCAAAAATCAATGCCTTATTATGTCAAAGAGCATTAAATAATTGATTATTATAGACTTCTATTTTTATGTTTAAGCTACAACCTCCATAATCTTTTCTAGCGTGACATTTTTTGATGCTTTACTTATGCTAATTGTACTCTGAAGAAGCCAGTCAAAGATGTTTAATATCCAGATAGTCATGGAAATTAGCAGTGTCATAGTTGAAATTCTATGTGAGGACTTGGACTGGCAACTGAGTGAACCAATTAAAAGAAAATTAGATATACTCGCTAAGTCCAGAGTCTTTCAGCAAATTAAAAAATAATTAAGTGTGTAAAATTTATAACCATTCAAGTAAAGCTTACACGAACAATACCCGTTGTATTAAATTTTAAATCATTTCCTGATTTATGTCAGTAAATGAACACTCCCTATTTTATTGATAATTAAAACATTCCCCACTTTTCCAATAATGCTATAAAGCGCTTTTATTATCCTGGCACAGTGATTGCTTATATCTCTGTAGTGAACGTAAAAAAGTGATGGATTAGTCACAGGTCTCAAAGTAAACAAGCAGGCTTACTCGTAAGTGTTCTGTTAGACCGATGATTAATGGCAATTGGTGCTAGTCTTTTTATTACATAGTTAAATTATAGGTAGATAAGAGTTCTCAATAAGTAATCAAACATCATCTAATCACAACTAGATTGAATTTTACAATTAAAGCATTTTAAGGAGAGTAAAGTGACATCATCAAACAAATACCTATCAAACTTGACGGTTAATGGTAAAGATTATAACTATTTCGACTTATCAAGCTTAGATATTGACATTAATCGACTCCCTTTAACTGCAAAAATTTTATTAGAAAACTTACTCCGTCACAGTGAACAACTGTATGTGCAAGAAGATGATATTAGAGCCTTATCCCAGTGGGATACTAAAGCGGCACTTGATACAGAAATTGCATTTGTCCCATCACGTGTAATCTTACAAGACTTTACTGGTGTTCCGGCTGTTGTTGATTTAGCGGCAATGCGTAATGCGATGCTTGAACTAGGTGGCGATGCCAATAAAATCAATCCGTTAAAACCTGTCGACCTAGTCATAGACCACTCCATTATGGTCGATGAATTTGGTAAAGCAGACTCCTTTGAAAAAAATACTGAAATTGAAGTCGCTCGAAATAAAGAGCGTTATCAGTTTTTAAAATGGGGACAAAGTGCATTTGATAACTTTAAAGTTGTACCGCCGGGTAAAGGCATCGTGCATCAAGTTAATTTAGAGTACTTAGCAAGAGTTACCTTTGTAGATGACCAACATGATACTCCCCTATTATATCCCGATACGCTAGTTGGGACCGATTCCCATACCACCATGATCAATGGACTAGGTGTATTAGGCTGGGGTGTTGGCGGTATAGAAGCTGAAGCCGCGATGCTGGGTCAACCTGTCACCATGTTAATTCCAGAAGTAGTCGGCATGGAATTAACCGGTAAGTTGCCTGCAGGTGCAACAGCAACAGACTTAGTGTTAGCTGTTACTGAAAAATTAAGAGCACATGGCGTGGTTGGCAAATTTGTCGAATTCTTTGGCTCAGGCATACAACACTTAACCGTCGCTGACCGCGCAACGATTGCCAATATGTCACCAGAATATGGCGCAACCTGTGGTTTATTCCCAATTGACCAACAAACATCAAAATACCTCGAGTTAACGGGCAGAAGCCAAGAACAAATCGATATCATAGAAGCCTATGCAAAAGCACAAGGTATGTGGGGAAGTGAGTCACAACAAAAGGCTGAGTACCACGCCCAAGTCAGCCTCGATTTAGAGCAAGTGGTACCTGCGATTGCAGGCCCTAAACGCCCACAAGATAGAATTGATTTAGACCAAGCAGCCCCCGCTTTTAAAAACTGGATAAAGCAACAAAATGAGCTAACAATCATTCCAGCAGAAAAACAGAAAAAACGCTTTGATGATGAAGGTGGTACTGAAAATAGTGGCTCAACAGATATGGCCCCCAAAACATCCGCGTCTTATCACCTAAAAGGACAAGATGTAGAGCTACACGAAGGTGCTGTGGTAATCGCAGCCATCACCAGTTGTACAAACACATCAAACCCATCGGTATTGGTTGCTGCCGCATTACTCGCTCAAAAAGCCAATACATTAGGATTAACCGTTAAGCCTTGGGTAAAAACTAGCTTTGCGCCTGGATCACAAGTCGTTACTGAATATTTAAATAGTGCAGGTTTATCAAAAGAGCTGAATAAATTGGGTTTCAATTTAGTTGGGTATGGTTGTACAACCTGTATTGGTAATTCAGGTCCACTAGCGGATCCAATAAGTAATGCCATACAAGAAAATGATTTAACCGTTACGTCAGTATTATCCGGAAACCGAAACTTTGAGGGACGTATCCACCCAGATGTGAAAGCCAATTACCTAGCGTCACCACCACTTGTTGTTGCTTACGCTTTAGCAGGTAACATGAAAATGGATATAGCTAATGAACCCTTAGGGATTAGCCATGATGGTGACCCTGTTTACTTAAAAGACATTTGGCCAGAGCAGCAAGAAATACAAGACATTGTCACTCGTGTGGTTAATAAAAAAATGTTTTCAGATAAATATGGTTCAGTGTATGACGGTGGCGATAGCTGGAAAAACCTTGAAACCGTTGATAGCGATATTTATAACTGGCCAACAAGTACCTATGTTAAAAAACCAAGCTTTTTTGACAACATGAAAGTACAACCAGAGCCAGTAAAAGCCATTGAAAATGCACGTTGTTTATTAAAACTCGGCGACAGTGTCACAACGGATCACATCTCCCCTGCCGGTTCTGTCGGTAAAGATACACCAGCAGCTAAATACCTTGTTGAAAACCAAGTACAAGCAAAAGACTTTAACTCTTATGGCTCAAGACGCGGTAATCATGAAGTAATGATGCGCGGCACATTCGCTAACGTCAGATTAAAAAACCAACTTGCACCGGGTACAGAAGGCGGATTTACCACTTATCAACCTGAAGGCAAGCAAATGACCGTATTTGCAGCGGCACAACAATACACAGCTAATAAAATACCAACGGTCGTCATTGCAGGTAAAGAATACGGTACTGGTAGTTCTCGCGATTGGGCTGCAAAAGGACCTCTATTACTTGGCGTAAAAGCAACCATTGCAGAAACCTATGAACGTATCCATCGCTCAAATCTAATCGGTATGGGTATATTGCCGTTACAATTCAAAAAAGGGGAAGGTGCTGAAAAATATAACTTAGACGGTACTGAATCTTTTTCAATTGAGGCGATTGAAGCAGGACAAAAACAAGTCACTGTGAATGTAACCAAAGAAAATGGAGAGGTTATTTCCTTTGACGCTGATATTCGTATTGATACTCCTAATGAGTTCGAATACTTCCGTCATGGTGGGATACTTCAATATGTCATGAGATCACTGCTTTGATCTATTACAAATTTATACCAATTGCATTAAATAAGTGATCTCAATTTTGCGCAGGAAAAATGGCTTAGTTCAAGGCGTCATTTAAGCCTTTCGACGATTAACTTCGTTAATCGTCTATCGGAGAGCTTTAAGAGTTGTTCTATTGGCGAAAATGACAACGAAGGCGTCAGTTCTTTTAACAAGTAAAATAGATCAGTTACTTAGTATGATTGGTATAACGCCTCGAAAGGTAAAGTTAAAACGATGATAAAGCCAAACTGCATGGCTAATAATTTGTGCAGGATAGCGAGACAGTACCCGTCATTACTCTTATTGGAAGATTTCTAGCTATTATTTTGAAGCTCTTTTTGTAGTTTTTTCACCACATAGTCCATAAAAGTACGATTTTTAATGGATAATATTCTATTTCTAAGTAATAGATGAATTGGTTTTGGCTCGGGCACAAATTCAGTTAAAACCTCAACTAATGTGCCTTTTTCAATCTCTTTATCAACCAAGATGGTTGGCTGAAGCACTATACCTGCGCCATGAACTGCAACAATCTTAAGTGCATGTCCATTATTTGAGGTTAATCTCGCATTACGTTTATTAAATGCGTCAGAGTTTAATTTAAGGCTTTGCATTTGCCCTTGGTTATATACAAAACCAAGACAGGAATGATCCTTTAAACTCTCTAAACTATTTGGTTCACCATACTTAGATAGGTAAGATGGGGATGCACAAAAACGCATTTTATAATCACCCACTTTACGTGCAATTAAATTAGAATCATTTAACTCACCAATTCTTAAAAAGATATCCGCATCGGACTGAAACGGGTCAACAAGCGAATTATCGAGTATCATTTCCACATCTAGTAAGGGATATTTTTGTAAGAAAGTTGCAATAATAGGTGCTAACAACTCACAGCCAATAGTGATCGGGGTATTTATTTTAATCGTGCCTATGGGCGTATTTTCAACCTGTTGTATTTTATTTTCTGCTAATGAAATATCTTCAATAATTCTTTTACATTCTTGATAATAAATTTGACCACTTTCAGTCAGTGAATGCTTTCTTGTTGTTCTATTTAAAATCCGTGTTTCAAGTGATGACTCAAGGTATTGAATATGTTTCCCAGCCATTGTTGCCGAAATATCAAAGTGATTAGCCGCTTGACGAAAGCTACCACTTTCTACAACAAAAACGAATACTTCCATACTTTTTAACTTATCCATTGTAAACCCTGAGTTTATTGAAAATAAATTAAATGCTAGTTTATCAAATGTAACGCTACAATTATATTGGATGTTTATCTTAAGAATGGGCCAACTATGATTAATGCAATAACAGGAAATGTTTCAATAACAGCAGAATTAAAAATCAAAGAAACCGTAGAAATTTATACTGGATTAAGCGCAATTCAGCAGTTTTGTGATGATATGAACAGCGAAGAAGGTTGTTTATTTGCAATTGCTCATCAGGATAATGAGGCCCCTAGAAAGATAATTTTATGGGAAATATATAAAGATAAGGCTGCATTTGATGCTCACTTCATCGCTGATCATACAAAAGCATTTTTCAGTACAGCCTTAACAGAATTTGTTAAAGCTTATGAAACAGAACCTGTAGCAAATATATTGAAAGGAGAAATCAAATGAAATGGGCAATTCTAGGTACTAGTTTTATTTCTGACGTAATGGCTAAAGCGATTCAAAATGATGATAAAAGCGAGTTATACGCAGTCGCCGGAAGAACTGCTTCCACTTTAACTGAATTTTCAAACAAATACGGGTTTAAGAAATCGTCTACTGACTTTGATGAGATCGTCAATGACACTGAAGTTGATATCGTTTATATCGCGCTGCCAAATCACCTTCATCATGAGTTTGTAATAAAAGCCGCTCAAGCAGGAAAAGCGATACTTTGTGAAAAATCTTTGTCTGTCGATATGGAAAAAACCAAACAAGCGCTTGCAGCGGTGAGAGAGCACAACGTATTTTTTGCAGAAGGTTTGATGTACTTATGTCATCCATTTTCAGAAAAAGGGCTTGATGTACTTGCATCGGGAGCGATTGGTGAAATTAAAGCAATACAAGCTTCTTACGTGGCGTCAATTTCTCAATTCGTCAATGTACAAAGTAAAGGTGCTTTATATAACTTGGGTTGTTATCCAATGTCGTTGGCTTACCTTATTTTAAAACAGTCTCTTCCTGAAAATGAATTGATGCAATACACGTTATCAGGAATGGGACGACGTGGCGAAGATGGCAATATTTGTGAATCTAGCGCGACTTTTCGTTTTGCCAATAAGATTAGTCTACAAATTCATACAGCTGAAGATTATGGGCTTAAACATGGTTTCACCGTACTAGGAAGTAAAGGCTGTTTAACTTTTAATAGTAACCCATGGTTACCAACCTTAAAAAATGAATTTGAAGTAGAAATATATGAAACATCAAAGGAAACCACGACAATAGAAGCTTCTGGCGATGCCTTCGACTATCAGGTTAGAGCAATACGTGAAGCCGTTGAACGTGGTGCTAAATCCCTTGAATCACCTAAGGTAACGCCTGAAAGTTCAGAAGACATAATGAAGCTATTAACTGACTGGGAATCAGCAACACAGATATAGTGTTTATACCAATTCCACTAAATAGCTATTCATTTACGCTTATAAAAATGAATGCTAGCTGCGTTATTAATTTTGCAATTAGAATAACTAGTTACTGCAATCAACGCATTGCTTTCATTCATTTTCTTCGCGCCTAGATAAATCACATAGTTAGTGGATTTGGTATTACACAAAATAGACGCTTTAGGATTATCGTATCCTTATATACCCAATCCACTCCAAGATACTTGATCCAGAGCCATCCAGGGGGCGAGTTTTAGCTTGGTTAAAATGATTATATTGTGAGACCAACGAATATTAACTTATAATTTTCTACGTCGCTTCCGAGGCGATAGCGCCATAGTGGTAATATCATAAATCCAAGTAAATTTAGAGCGATGTGAATGACCGCTTTGGCGGCTTGTAAGACTGTCACTGTGATGTTCAATTAGGTTTAGAGCGTATGCCCGCTCAAAGCGGACGGTGGTAATATTTAAAATATTGGTCATATATTTATAGTTTCCAGAGGGGGCTTGGTGGGTATCGATTTAGCTGTCTTAGTCGAGAAATACGTTTCCCATTCCCTTTGCTCGCGACTCTAATTTTTCTTAGGCCAACAGCGACTTGTATAACATCGCCAGCTTTCGGGTTTGGCATTAACTCAGCTTAGAAAAGTCGGAAATCTTCCTCTGATAGATAATTATTTCTCCACTTTTAAAAATGGACGATTCAATAAAAATACTTTTCATTGGTTGAGTATACGCAATTAGCGTACAAAGAAAAGAGTTGGGATTTGAAGCTATAACGCCGCATTAAATGGCGTGTAGGTTGGCGCTATTTTTACGAATTTTTTTATAAAAAATCGCGACAGCCGTTATGCGTCCGATTTAATTGCCTTGTTAAACCTCGCTCAGGTAACTACAATGGACTTATTAAAAGACCTAATAAGAGACCTTAACTATGACTACTAGAATTTTAGCTGATGTCGCAGCCAGTATTACCGAATTCAAAGCAAACCCAATGAAAGTGGCAACAAGTGCTTATGGTGATCCTGTTGCCGTGCTTAATAGAAACGAACCTGCATTTTATTGCGTTCCTGCTGAAGCCTACGAAATGATGATGGACAAAATTGCAGATCTTGAGCTATTAGCTTTAGCAAAAGAACGACAAAATGAAGCTAACATTTCGGTAAATATCGATGACCTATAGTCTCGAATTCAAAAAAAGCGCATTAAAAGAATGGGACAAATTAGGAGCAACACTCAAAATTCAGTTTAAGAAAAAATTAGTTGAACGCTTAACAAACCCACACATCCCTGCTGCTAGGCTTTCTGGTTCAGACTGCATATATAAAATTAAACTTCGACAGTCAGGCTACCGACTAGTGTACCAAGTCAAAGATAATATCGTTACTGTAACTGTGCTCGCAGTCGGAAAACGTGAACGAAGCAATGTTTATACAAAAGCTACGCAACGACTTAATGACTGAGAAAGATTAACGAGGCTGTATAACTTCTCTATTTCCAAGAAAGCACAGCCATTTTAAAATTTAATATTCCAATAAAACAACAAGTTAAAAATTACAAATTTTCATAAATCTATAAAAAATGAGTTATTCTACAGCCTCAACGCCGCGCTCTGCGGGAATTTATGAGCGCCAGCGAATAAATTTTCCGTAGCAGCGCCTTGTTATGCATTTGTAACTCGACTAATTTCCGATGCCACACTTTCCACAAATACTTCAATAGCAGCAATTGTCTCTAGTGCAATATCTTTATCAACTTTGATTAGGTTTCCATCTGTAGTCTTACCATCTCGATGCACTATGTCATGCCTAAGAGTTGTGATCTTACAAACAGAAGAGATATCAAGAGTTACGGATTGACCAAGAATAGATTTTAAAATTTCGCGAACCTTAGGAATATTATGGTACATAACACCTGATAATTCTTTGACTGCGAAGCCTCTTGCTCCATCTTGCTGCTTGGCAATATCTTTTAAGGAGTACTTTATATCCTTTAAATCTTCGACTTTAGTTATAGCATTTTGAAAGTATTTTTCATCAGAGATGATCAATGACCTAACTGAGTCGGCTAAAAATGATTCCATCAAAGTAACAGCATGTGCGTACGACATTTTATAAAATGTTTCTTCATGTGAAACGGCTATCTGTAAATCTGTTAGGTCACGCAGATTATGTATTTGAAATTGAAAAGAACGATGCAAGTCCGAGTATGAATGAGATGTGTACCACTGTAGAGACTCATGTTCTTCTTGAAGGCTCTCTTGCATATATGACCATTCTTGAGCTAACTCATCCCAGCCTGGGGTTTCTTCATCAGCCTCATCATCCTCAAGATGCTCCCTTATCCACTGGCCCATTTCCTCTTCTTGAAGATCAAACATATATTCTTTAATTGTGCTCATATGATTCCTTTCGATGCATAACGCTTTGCTAAGCGGCAATAAAATTGTTGGTTACAATTAGCGAGGAACGAGCAAAAAGCCAACTGTTTTTTGTGATCTTCACCCGCAAAAGTGGACACCTTCCACTTGTTATAAATCATTTGCCACGTAACTCTTCATTAGAATACTTTTGCATAATACGAGCTGATTGTTCGAATGCTTTATCAATACTACTTTCACCTGAAATAATTTGGTTTGCGGCACTTAGAAACTTTTGTTCGATGTGATTAAGTAACCAGTTGATTTTTTGAAATCGAAGTTGATTAAACACTTCTTTTTCTTTTTCGTTACAAACAGCTGAAATTACACTTTTACAAATCTCATCTTCCCACCAAAGAGGAACATTTTTATTCATTCTCCCTTTTTGAATAACGATTGAAATTCTCCCGATAATACGTTGGTAAGAATAAAAGTAAGAAGAAAGAAGCTCTCCAGCAAAAAGTCTATGTTCACTTACTGTTTCAAGCTTTCCTGAAAATAACTTATTAATGTCATCCTCTGTGATATCAATAACATTTTCATGCAGGTGATTTCCGAAATCTTCGCCGAATTCACTTTCAACTAATACATCTGAAAAAGTTAATATAGACGGCTTAACTTTTCTTAGTTCAACGATGCTACTCCATAAGTAACTTATGGAGTTCAATACCTTATCATGACCCGCAGCATTAGTTGTGCGGTAGTGATTCTGGATAAGAGCTAAAGCAGCGCTGTCTTTTTCTAATGCATTTTTCAGCTCTAGTAACTTAGAGTCATATTCATGTTTTATGCTATTTTTTAGCCTAGTTTCAAACCAAGATTTTAGAAGGAATGATATTACAGCTCCTCCAAGTCCTCCCGTGGCTAACCATTTTATAAATTCGATATCCATACTTTCCATGATTTATAACAGTATATTATCCATAATTCACGATAGTAAAGGATTATGGGGTTTAAAATTAGTACAACGAATAACAATTAATTCGTTCATAGTCAAAACTTTACATCATTTTAATAAAAATAATATTAAATATTACTGTTAAAGAAACTAAGTATTGCGTCATACTCAGCTCACTTTCCACACAAAAAATTGAGTATGCTTATCGATTTGGTTCAGCCTGGGTGACGAATGATGCTAGCAAGACAATGGTTGTTCCATTTGTTAATAAAGAGATCATGAAAACGCATTTATCACAGATATTCAAAGCCGCTACGAGTCAGAAATATGCAGTTGTTATCATCGATGGTGCTGGTTAAGACAGCATTATTTAGCGAATCGAAGCTTTAAAGGCAATGAGAATATTGTTGATAAGCATTGATACTTGAATTAAGTCTATCAATGTAAAAACTAAGTTTGACACCAAATGGTCACCGTTTGGTCACCAAGAATGTTTTTTCAAACAGCAGAAACAAAAAAACCAAGCACAAGTGCTTGGTTTTAAAGTAGAAGTAGTTGGAGCGGGCAGCGGGAATCGAACCCGCATCATCAGCTTGGAAGGCTGAGGTAATAGCCATTATACGATGCCCGCAAATACCGCATCAGTAGCGTAAACTACATAGCAAAAAACAATGCTATTGCATTGTTCTCTACTGCCTCACAGTGACAAGTGAGATAAAATATGGTGGAGGGAGGTGGATTCGAACCACCGAAGCTTTCGCGACAGATTTACAATCTGTTCCCTTTGGCCACTCGGGAACCCCTCCAGGACTTAGATGGTGCCGACTACCGGAGTCGAACTGGTGACCTACTGATTACAAGTCAGTTGCTCTACCTACTGAGCTAAGTCGGCGCTGTCTAAGTGCCGCGAATATTAAAGAACTTGAGCTTGCCTTGCAAGTGTTTATTAGCAAAAAAACACAGTTTTTTGTTTGTTTGCTTAAAAACAAATCAATTTCGTTAATTTAGTCTAATTATTCGCCAAACGCAGTGATATTTCACCACCTATGTAAGGCGTGACTTGTTGGTCAACCTCTAATAGCAATGCGCCCTGTTCATTGATTCCTCGACAAATTCCTTTTTGAACTTTGTCAGCCATGATCAAATTAACATCTTGGTTTAGGAAGCAATCTAGCTCAAACCAGCGTTTTAAAAACGGCGCTAAGCCTTTTACTTCATAATCTGCTAATAACGTCTGTAACTCAGTGATTAATAATCCAGACAACTGATTACGGTCGACGGGTTGTGCGTTGATCGTATTAAGGTCTGTCCAAGGTTGATCGATAGCATCCGCTTGATGTGCTGGCATTCTAATATTTATGCCAATACCAATGACACAATGGCATGCCTCAGAGGCTTGTGCATTTAGCTCTATCAATATACCAGCCAGCTTTTTGCCTTGGTAATAGAGGTCATTAGGCCATTTTAGCGCTACTCCTTGAATCCCCAGCTTCTCAAGTGCATTAACCACTGCAATACCCACCAGCAGACTTAAACCAGAGGCTTTTTCAATACCCGCCTCTAAGCGCCAATACATGGAGAAATACAGGTGTGATGCAAATGGTGAAACCCATTGTCTACCACGCCTGCCTCGACCAGCAGTTTGGCACTCGGTAATGCAGGTTTGACCATTGGCTAAATTGGGGATTTTATCTAATAAATATTCGTTAGTAGAAGGTAGGATCTGCTCAACATGGACGTTCGCCACCCCACTAATGTCACGAATCGCTTGTTGGTTTAACAAGGCTAAAGGTGTTGCGCTGCAATAACCTTTGCCGGTAACTTTGTAAATGTCTAAGCCAATCTCTTGTAATGCTTTAATGTAGTTATTAACCGAAGTTCTTGATACTCCTAATAACTCACCAATTTTTTCACCAGAGTGAAACTCGCCATCTGCTAACAAAGCCAGTAGTTTATTGCCTTTCTCATTTAATTCAGACATTGCCCGTAACCTGTAATAAGTTGGTTTCACCCTGTGCGCCAATAAATCGCACTTCATGCTCTAATAAAACTGCAAACTTCTGTAATACTTGCTCTCTAACAAACCAGGCTAACTCAATAACATCCTCTGCCGTGGCTCTGCCATCTTCATTAATCAGGACTAATGCTTGTTGTAGATGTACCGCTGCACCACCCACTTTATGGCCTTTTAAACCACACTGGTCAATTAACCAACCTGCCGCTAGTTTCACATTGCCGTCTGGCTGTGGGTAATGCGGCATATCGGAATGGTGAGATAATAGCTGGTCACTTAAATATTCACTGACAATGGGGTTTTTAAAGAAACTACCGGCATTGCCTAACACTTTCGGATCGGGCAGTTTTTCTGTGCGGATACGACAAACACTATCAAATATTTGCAAGGCGCTAACTGACTCTTCCGTTTCGTTTAAACCCTGTAGCAGGCCGTATTGGCAATGTGCTTGCCATTGTTTAGGCAGTTTCAGCGAAACCGAGGTAATTAATACACGATCTTTTAATTCACCTTTGAAGATACTGTCTCGATAAGCAAATTTACATTGTTCGTTAGTTAAGGAGTGCAGCGTGCCGTCCATTAAGTCGATGTAATCCACTTGTTCGCAGAAATCTTTAAGCTCAACGCCATAAGCACCGATATTCTGCACAGGCGCAGCACCTACCACACCGGGGATCAGCGCTAAATTTTCTAACCCGTTGATTCCTTGCTCTACTGTTTGTTCAACGAGCTGATGCCAGTCTTCACCTGCAGCAACTTCTAATAAATAATGCGTTGATGTTTCTGTTTGCTGAATGCCCATTAGCTCAACTTTAATCACTAAGCCATCAAAGTCTTCACAAAATAGCGTGTTACTACCACCACCTAATACCAATATAGGTCGACTCTCTTCTCTTGTTTGTTTAATTAACGCTAATAACTCAGAAAGCTGAGATAAGTTAGTAAAGTGAAAGAGTAGATGCGCCTCAGCATCAATTGAAAAGCTATTAAAGGCCTTGAGTGAGCTGTTTTTTTCAATCATGATAATCCTTTATGGTATTAATTTAACTAAGCGTTCTGATATTCATAATACCTTATCAAGCACTTGAAACAAATAAACAGGATTTTCGATGGATGTGAAGGCATTTCAATGCAGCCAATTAGACAAACTACAAATCCCTTTAGTGAATCAATTTTATAAGCAGGTTTATAAAAAAGGAGTAGCCAATAAAAGCGAGCAGGTGTTTGTAGTAAAGGCAAAGCAGATAGTCTGTGCCGCGAGATTAAAAGCAGTTGATGATAACCTGTTATTAACGGGTGTGGCCTGCGATCCTACTTATCGTCAACAAGGATTAGCCAGCCAACTAATCCGATATGTTTTAAGCTTGCAGACGGAAACCGTTTATTGTTTCCCTTATCCACACCTACAAGGGTTTTATCAGCAGTTAGGGTTTCAATTATTGCCCGCTGAGCAGTTACCTATCACACTTGCTGAGCAATACGCTCGTTACAATAATCGTCACCCCTTACTATCAATGAGCGTAAGCAGCTCTTAGCTTAAGCAAACAAACTTAATAAGTGCTCATAACCTTGCTCTGCCATCTGTTCTTTTTTTACAAAACGTAATGAGGCAGAGTTAATACAATAACGTAACCCAGTTGGTGCTGGACCGTCGTCGAAAACATGCCCTAAATGTGAGTCTGCCTGCGCACTTCTCACCTCTGTACGTTGTGAAAATAGTTTAGTATCCACTTTTTCAGTTAATACGATATCTTCAATCGGCTGCGTAAAGCTTGGCCAACCACAATGTGCATCAAACTTATCTAGAGAGCTAAACAAAGGTTCGCCAGAGACGATATCCACGTAGATGCCCTCTTCACGGTGATCCCAGTAAATATTATTAAAAGGTGGTTCAGTCCCTTCCAATTGAGTCACTTGGTATTGCATTTCGTCTAATTGCGCTTTTAATGCATCCTGTGATGGCTTTTCAAATTTGCTCATGCTATTTCCTCTCTCTTATAGGTAGTCGATAGTACGATGTTTTCAGTAAAAGGAAAACACACAAAGATTACGGTCATTGTGCTGAAAAAGACCACCTAAGATGATTTATCACACTTTTACCAACAATTTAATTGTGTGTTCTTTATTTCAAGCAGGTAAAATAATGTGCATATTCGATAGAGTTAAGTATAAGGATTTGCAATGAAAGTCGTGGTTATTCCCGTTACCCCCTACCAACAAAACTGCAGTTTACTGATTTGTGAAGAAACTAAAAAAGCAGCGATTGTTGACCCCGGCGGAGAGAGCGAACGTATTTTAAGTGCGATTAAAAATCACAATGTCACCGTAGATAAAATTATTTTAACGCACGGACATTTAGATCATGTGGGTGGCACAGAAGCACTGCTCGCCAAGTTAGATATTCCAGTACTTGGGCCAGAGAAAGAAGATGCGTTTTGGTTACAGCAACTCGAAACACAAAGCACTATGTTTGGTTTCCCGCACACCACTAGCTTTGAACCAACTAAGTGGCTTGAAGAAGGTGAAGAACTAAAAGTTGGGAATATTAAATTAGATATTTTACACATTCCAGGACACACACCGGGCCATATCGCATTATTTGATGCTAAAAGTAAACAGGCGATTGTCGGCGATATTTTGTTTAATGGTGCGGTAGGACGTTCAGACTTTCCGCGCGGTAATCACCAACAATTGATCTCAGGTATTAAACAAAAGTTGCTAACATTGCCACAGGATACCTTAATTTACCCTGGTCACGGTCCAACCACAACGATTGGTCAAGAACAAAAAAGTAATCCTTACTTACGATAAAATAGACGGCGAATAACCAGTTAAACAGAGCTTATTCGCCTATTCATTTTACATCGGTATCACTCTGTCGTTAATCGTTAATTCACCTCTATCCAGGGTTGCCTGTAATCTTAACTTACCTTGCTGTTGGGCTAAAATACCATTGCTTAATGCCACTTGTAACAGGCCAGTAAAGTCTGATTGACCAAGTAGTGCCTGAGGTAAACTCATATCCAAAGAACCATTGCTGTAATCAATTAACATCAAAGGGTTATTCATTACGTTTTTTAATCCTACGTTAGGCTGGATATCCATTGATAAGTTAGCATTCACTTCTCCCCACGGGGTTTTAGAAGTTAGTTTCTTAATATCAACATCCACTCCAAGGCTAACTAAATCTGCAAATGCTTGATGCATTAACCCAGGATCATCAAGGTTTCTTTTTAAATGACTTAATGCAGCAAGGTTTAGTTTATCTAAGGCGAGTGAAAACTCACTATCAGTAAATACCTGCGGTCCATTATGTATGGTTTTTATCTGCCAATCATTCTGGCTGTCTAAACTTAATCTGTCGTCTGTAGTGGTACTAGATCCCGTTAAATTAACTTGTTGTAATGCTAGTTTTTTACCTGCTGCTTCAAATTGAAACTGATCGATACTAGCCTGATATTGATAGTCTACTAAGTGCGCTGCTTCTAAGGTGACAAAAGAAGCAAAAATAGCGATATCATCAGCGGCAAAATGTTCATTATCAACAACACCATGAAAACCACCCCACTGTAAATTCAAGTCACTGTGATGGTTATTCAGGTCATAATCATAATTTAATGTTAACGCCCCTGTTTCTAATGACTCTTGTGCTGCTTGATAAACACCTTTAGGCAAAGATAAGCTACCTTGCACCTTACCTAGCAAGTTGATCTCTTCTTTTGAGTTAAACCAATGTTCTGTTTGGAAAAAACTATTCAATGTTTCCTGTAACTGCTTATCTACTAACTGCATTTGATTCACAGAACTGGCTTTGTAGGGATAATGGGTAATATCAGAGGTCATATTGAGCTCTAAGGGTGGACGTTCTGGCATCGAAATTGATACTTTGAAGTCTGCCTTAGTGTGGAAAAATGATTTTTGATAGTTTAATAACTGCACATCCACATCAGGGCTATCCAGTTGCGCGACTTGTTCATGTAAGGTTTTTTCTACTTGAACACCAACAAAGTAAGTACTCCCTAACAGCAGGATCACTAAGGTTAAGATACTTATAATGAACCATTTTTTCATTATAACCTCATAAAGAAACAGATAAATAAGACACGCCTAAATCGATATAAACGAGAGTGGAGGTAACATTATTTATGTAAATCATTATGGATTACAATAGCCAGACCTGATTTAACGGGCGATTTGACTAAAATATGTTAAATAAAACTTTTAATACGTTCATCTCAATAGCCTGACCGTACTGCTTGCCTTGAATATTTCAGGTATGATTAGTTACAGTATATGAATGAAATCGCCAAAGTGGAGTGCATCATGCAACTCCACTCTGAAAAGCCTGCTTAAGCGGCTTTATATTATTGATAAGGAACACAACATGGCTACTGACCAAATTTCAGAAGAAAAACATTTAAAGAAAATGAAAGCAGTAAAAGAGAAACAAGACCAAAAGATCGCCGCTGCTAAAGAAGAGCGTGGTGTGAGCATTTTATTAGCCGGGCCAGGTAAAGGTAAAAGTAGCTCAGCTTTTGGTATGTTAGCGCGATCTTTAGGTCATGGTCATAAAGTCGCTGTTGTACAGTTCCTAAAAGGTGCAATGTCGACGGGTGAAGAGAAATTTTTCAACAGCCACGAAAATGTTCATTGGTTCACCATGGGTGATGGCTTTACATGGGAAACTCAAAACCGCCAGAATGATATTGATAGTGCCGAGAAAGCTTGGAAAAAAGCGGAAGAATTGCTTGCTGATGACTCTTACCAGTTAGTGATCCTAGATGAGATCACTTATATGTTTAAATACCAATACCTTGAACTACAACCAACGCTAGACGCACTTAAAAACCGCCCTCGTGATATGAATGTAGTATTAACTGGTCGTGGTCCAAAACAAGAGTTAATCGATGCCGTTGATACTTACAGCATGATCCTAGCTGAAAAACATGCTTTTAAAGATGGCGTAAAAGCGCAAGCGGGCATTGAGTGGTAATAACCACACCAATCAACTGATTCAAACAAAAAGGGCTTGTCGTTGTAAACGACAAGCCCTTTTTAATGACTACTAGAAACTAACTAAGCTTATTGAATGCCTGAGTGACGTAATAGCGCATCAATCGATGGTTCACGTCCCATAAAGTTTTTAAACAGGGTCATTGGCGCTTCACTGCCCCCCTTCTCAAGAATATTATTCAAGAAAGAACGCCCTGTTTCCGCATCAAAGATACCATTCTCTTCAAAACGTGAGAAGGCATCAGCAGACAATACTTCAGCCCACTTGTAGCTGTAGTAACCAGCCGCATAACCACCTGCAAAGATATGGCTAAAGCTATGCTGGAAGCGGTTAAATGCAGGTGCATTAATCACTGCCACTTTAGCTCTCACTTCACTTAACACTTTTTGAGCCTGACCTTTTTCACCGGCTTTATATTGGTGATGTAATAGGAAATCAAACAGTGAAAACTCAAGCTGACGGACCATTTGTAAAGCACTATTGTAGTTTTTAGCTTGAAGCATTTTCTTCAATAAATCAGATGGTAAAGTATCACCCGTATCAACATGTCCAGAAATTAAGGCTAATGCTTCAGGCTCCCAACACCAGTTTTCTAAGAACTGACTTGGTAGTTCAACAGCATCCCATGCTACGCCATTAATACCAGCAACACCCGATGCCTCAACTTTAGTCAGCATATGGTGAATACCATGACCAAACTCATGGAACAATGTCACTACTTCGTCATGAGTAAATAACGCTTCTTGTCCACCCACTGGTTTGTTGAAGTTACAAGTTAGGTAAGCAACAGGTAACTGTAAGCTACCATCTACTTTACGACGACGACCACGACAAGTATTCATCCAAGCACCACCGCGCTTGTGTGCTCGTGCATATAAGTCAAGGTAGAAACTACCCACTAGCTCTTTTTGGCGGTTATAGATTTCAAAGAAACGTACATCTTGATGCCATACATCAACGTCTTTTGATTCTTTAATGGTTAAATCAAACAAACGATGTACTACATCAAATAACCCAGTAACAACACGGTTTTCCGGGAAGTAAGGGCGTAATTGCTCATCGGAAATTTGGTAACGTTGCTGTTTTAACAGTTCAGCATAATAGCTTAAGTCCCATGACTCTAGCGTCTCTAACCCATCTTTTTGACGTGCAAAAGCAAGTACTTCATCTCTTTCATTTTCAGCTTGTTTAGTTGATTTTTCAGCAAGCTGGGTTAAGAAGTCAATGACTTGATCCGGCTCATCAGCCATTTTAGTGGCTAAGCTATATTCACCGTAATCATTAAAATCTAGTAACTGCGCGAGTTCATGGCGTAATGCCAGGATTTGTTCAATGATCTCACTGTTATCAAACTCATTGGCATTCGGACCTTGGTCAGAAGCACGTGTTGCAAACGCAGTGTACATCTCTTCACGCAGCTCACGATTTTCAGCATAGGACATGACCGCTAAGTAACTTGGGAAATCTAACGTAAATAGGTAACCTTCTTGCTCTTTCTCTTGTGCTGCTTGTTGAGCTGCTGCAATAGCTGTTTTTGGTAAACCCGCTAACAGATCCAGATCTGTCACTAATTTACTCCACGCGAGTGTTGCGTCCATAACATTATTGCTGAAGGTTGATTGTAGCTGTGAAAGTTGCTGTTTAATCTCGCCGTAGCGTTTTTGTTTTTCTTCGCTTAGAGCAATACCCGCTAATTTAAAATCGCGTAATTCATTTTCAATGACTTTTTGCTGTTCGCCAGTTAACTCTGTAAATGCATCACTATTAGCAATGCTTAGGTAAGCTTCATATAAACCTTGATGTTGGCCTACAAAAGTGCCGTATTCTGAAAATAGACCAAGACAAGCGTCGTGTGCAGCGCGTAATTCATCATTACTCACTACTGAATTCATATGTGAGATTGGGGACCAAAGCTTGCCTAAATGATCATCAGCTTCATCTAATACGGCAACAAAATTATCCCAAGTGTAGGTATCTAACTCAGCTAATTTCTGTTCAATTAAGGCTTTATTATCGGCAATAGTTTGTTTAACAATCGGCTCAATTTCAGCGATTTGTAGTTGGCTAAACAAAGGAAGGCCATCTGTTTTTAATAAACTTGAATCTTTTATTGTAGTCATAGCATTCATCTTATCTGAGAAGGAACTAATAATATGCGGTCAGTAACCTCAAAATTCAAGGTGTAGGCTAAGCTAGCTTGCATATATTTAAGGTAAATATCTAAAACTTATCTAATATAAACACTTAACCGCTTGTAAATGTGTTAAATATCAGGGCTAAATGGTAACCTCATCTATAACAATCTGGGTAGTGGATTCACATAAATGTTAAGAAATAAAATCAAATCATTAATTAATTTACAATCTTTTAGAATGCGAAATAGTTTATCGATTCGTCTGCTTTCTTATGTTCTAGTGTGTAGCTTTGCGCTTGCAATTCTTATTACCTTAATTCAACTACTAATCACCTATCAAAGCAATTTAACAAAAATTCATAACGGTATTGAACAAGTTGAAACAACCTTTGTTGAGCCCTTAGCCCAAAGCCTGTGGAATTTTGATAAAGAGCAAATCGAAGTTCAGAGCCAACGTATAATGAACTTGCCCTATATGCAGTATGTCAAAGTCTATGAAGTGGTCGGCAACACAGAAGTGGCTATGACTCATCAGGGTATATTCCAAGCAAAGTATGACATTAGTGCAAAGTTTGATTTAGTACATCAAAAACAAGTAGTTGGCGCGTTATTTGTTGCGGCTTCATTAGATCAGGTCTACCAACAGTTGCTTAATGATGCTTTTTCTATCTTTATTAACCAAATTATTAAAATAATGGCAGTGGCTATCAGTATCCTGCTTATTATTTATTACACAGTGATCCGCCATATTAATAAGATCGCGCTATATACCCGTAATATTAAACTCTCCTCGAACAATAAAAATTTAGTGTTAGATGGACGAAAAGCCAATTTATCCGCCTCTAATGATGAGTTGGATGAATTAGTTTATCTACTGAATAAGATGCAAAGACGGATTGTCGCTGAATTAACGGATAAAGAGATAGCCATTAATGAGTTACAGCAAGAGCGTGACTTTTCAGCCACCATTATTAACTCCTCTAGCACCATTATCTGTTGTTTAGATGCCGATTTCAAAATAGCCACCATTAACCCAGCAGCGGTAATATTAACAGGTTACTCTCAAGAAGAGTTAAACCAAAAGAATTGGTTAGATATTTTTGTGTTATCAGAGCGCCAACCTGAGTTACAAGAAAAGCTCTCTGAAAATGAGCCTTTAGATGGAATTGAAATAGAGATGCATGACCAAATGGGCGAAGTAAATACCCTACTTTGGACCTTCTCTGCCTTTTACGAAGGTATGGATATCAAGTACTTAATCGGTTTTGGTCACGATATCACCCAACAAAAACAGGTTGAGCAGGAAATACTACAACTAAACGATCAACTAGAAGAAAAAGTAAGTAAGCGTACTGCGGCATTAACCGCTAGTAATGCGCAAATGGTACAAACCGTTGAACAACTAAAACGTACTCAACAAAACTTAGTTGAATCGAAAAAAATGGCTTCACTAGGGAGTTTAGTGGCAGGCGTGGCACATGAAATTAATACCCCTATTGGCATGAGTGTCGCCACAGCTTCTTCGCTACAGGAAGAGATTGCAGCGCTAAATAACCACCTACAGGAAACAGAATTATCACGCCCCTACTTAAATCGTTTTGTTGAACAGTCACAAGACGCCAGCAAGCAATTACATAGCAACTTAAAACGTGCTGCAGAGCTGATCAGTAGCTTTAAACAAGTGGCTGTAGATCAGTCTTCAGAGTCTTGTTATTCATTTAATCTAAAAGAAAACGTTGAACAAGTAGCAATTTCATTAAAACATAAAATAAAACAGAGCCGAACCCAGGTGCATATTGATTGCCCGGAGACTCTATCTATGTATAGCTTCCCTGGTAGTTTCGTACAGATTTACTCAAACCTGATTATCAATTCGATGATTCACGGCTTTAATGATTGGTCCGGTGAACGTCATATTTTCATTAATATTCAACTACAAGAGAGCATGTTAGTCATTGACTACCGAGATACTGGTAGAGGTATTGCCGAGGATATAGCAGACCGTATTTTTGACCCTTTTGTTACGTCGAAAAAAGGCTCAGGTGGTAGCGGTTTGGGGACACATATTGTCTATAATATTGTGAGTCAATTATTTAAGGGAACAATAGAACATGTAGCAGAAGAGCAAGGAGCACACTTTGTGATGTCGATTCCCTACCGTGCAAGTATGAATGGTTAACACAATCATCAACCCTATCGTAAATAACTGACGATAGGGTTGATCATGTTCAGAAGGAATTTATTCAGCAGGTGTGTCAGCAGTCTCTTCGCTGGCTTCTAGTAAATCATGTTCACCATACCATTGCGCAATTTTACGCTCTAAAATATCAACACCTAAGCCTTTTAATGATGAAAACAGTTCAACCTGTACATCACCTTCAAAGTTTTTAGCTTCTTCACGCATCTTCAACAAGGTCGCTTTACGAGCGCCCTGCTTTAGTTTATCTGCTTTAGTTAATAGCGCTAATACAGGAATGTTTGCATCGATAGCCCAAAAGATTAACTGTTGATCTAAGTCTTTAAAAGGATGACGTACATCCATCAATACTACTAAGCCCTTTAGTGATTCACGCTCTTGCAGGTATTCACCTAGTGATTTTTGCCATTTTAATTTCATCTCTAGCGGTACTTTTGCAAAACCGTACCCAGGTAAATCGATTAATCTTTTACCTTCTTCAACTTCAAAGACGTTAATCAACTGCGTACGACCAGGAGTTTTACTGGTTCTTGCTAAGCTTTTTTGACGTGTTAGACGGTTTAAAGCACTTGATTTACCTGCGTTTGAACGGCCAGCAAAGGCCACTTCAATGCCACTTTCCACTGGCAAATGCTTATCTAAATGACGAATATCTGGTGCACTAATTAAAAAGTGCGCTTTTTGAAAATGTATTTTTGGAAACTCCACGATATGCCTCATCTCATTTTTATAGCAAATTTGTTTTGAAAGACCATCTCACAATGGTTTTTATTTGCGCGCATTATAGCACGGCTAAAACCGCAAACTTTAGAAATTAAATAGAACCGACCTGAAAATCTATCAAGCGCTAGCCTGAATCAACAAAATCCCTCAATAAGCGATCATCTTTAATATTAAAGGTGATAAAAATCTTATGCTTAGCAAGCATATAAATAGCTTACAGAATTACCCTATTGATATCCGGTAAATCACTTATTAAGCACAATTGTTAAAGGCATCCACCTAACACCAGAGAAATAGCGTTTGATTCAAGTACCTTGATTGCTAAGCACCCTATAAACCTGTTATTCTGCGCATCATTAACATCCCCAATTCTGGTGTGTAACACCACTATTTTCATGTTATTAAAGCAACGCATAGTAATAAGATGAAAACTGATATTTAAAGGTAACTATAAACATGTCTCGTTCTAAAAAAAGCCGTACAGCGGGTAACAGTGACGCTAAATTTGATGGCCGTAGAAAAGAAACGTCAACACAAGCAAAAGAAGCACGTGAAAAGAAGCGTAAAGAAAAATTAAAAGGCAATAAAGCCGGTAACCGTAATGCCGTTGAAAGCAAACAAGGTGCGCAACAAAGCCAACGCCAAGCAAAAAATGACAAACGTGTTGGCAGTAAAAAACCAATTGCATTAACGCTTAACGATAAACCACAAGAAGCGGTTAAGCCTAAAATCGATATGCAACCAAAAGTGAAAGTGGTTAAAAGCGCTCCTGCACCACAAAAAGCGCCAGTTAAAATTTCTCCAGAGAAAGAGCTAGCGAATATCGAAAATGATGACCGTCTAAATGATCTACTAGAGCAAGCAGAAACAGATCAAGCGTTATCGAAAGAAGATCAAGCATGGGTTGATCAACAGCTAAAACGTCACCAAGAACTAATGAAAGAGTTAGGTTGGATGGATGATGAAGGCGAAGAAGATTTACTACAACAGTTTGAAGATGCAAGCTCTGCACTGGATGAATTTAGATAGGATAGACTTAATATGACTACAAGTATGATCTTTGCCATTATTGCCGTTGTTATTATTTTAGCATTGGCTTTTTATGCGGGTATGTTACTTAATAAAATCAAAATGCATAAAGCAAAAGCGTTAAAGGCAGAACAAGCACAGGCTGAGTTTAAGCAACAAAAAATTCAAGAACGAAATAATAATATTGTGGAAAGTATTCGTTTTATTGCAAAAGCGACCTTACAAAAGCAATGTAACGTTTCTGAAGCAGCCATTCGCTTAACGGTTTTATTAGAAACCTTACAGCTTGAAAAGGCTGTAGATATCGCCGGTGATTACCCCGCTTTAACGGCTATGTTTGAAAAAGTTAAAGATATGCCAACACATGAAGAACGTAAGGCTCGTCCAGTCAAAGAGATTAAAATATTAGATGCCAGACGTGAGCTTTTTGAAGCAGAAATGGAAGAGGCGATCATCAAAGAAAGCGCTCAACTTGCGGAATTTACTATTTAACCTAAATCAATAGCACTTTTTATTAGTTAAGCAACTGATCTAGCTCAATAAGAACGTGCTATTTAGCTGTTACTCTGACGCGATTTATAATTAAAGTATAAAAGAGAGTGACGGATGCAACAGCTGATTTGGGATCAAGCCCTAATTGAAAAATACAATTACAGTGGTCCTCGTTATACCTCATACCCAACCGCGTTAGAGTTTAGCGATACATTCACGCAAAACGACTTATCCACTGCAACAAAGCAGTATCCAGAACGTCCTTTGTCTTTATATATCCATATCCCTTTCTGTCACAAGATTTGTTATTTTTGCGGCTGTAATAAAGTCATTACTCGTCATCAAGAAAAAGCAGATAAATACTTAGATTATTTAGCAAAAGAGATAGCTCACCAATCTCGCTTAATGGCAAATCGTGTTGTTAGTCAATTACATTGGGGTGGTGGCACGCCGACCTTTTTATTACCCAAACAAATCTCTCGCCTGATGATCCTATTACGAAGCCACTTTAACTTTGCACAGGATGCAGAGTTAAGCATTGAAGTAGATCCTCGAGAAATTGCCTTAGACACCATAAACCATCTAGCCAAAGAGGGGTTTAATCGCTTAAGTTTAGGCATTCAAGACTTTAATAAAGACGTGCAAAAAGCGGTGAACCGAGAACAAGACGAAGCCTTTATAGAGCAATTATTAACACGTGCAAAACAGCAAGGCTTTCAATCCATTAATCTTGATATGATTTATGGTTTACCCTTACAGAATCAACAGAGTTTTGCCTATACTTTGCAAAAAGTCCTGACTTTAGATCCTGCACGTTTATCTATATTTAACTATGCACATATGCCTAGTTTATTTGCCGCACAACGTAAAATAGATCAGCATGATCTGCCTAAACCCGCTGAAAAACTCGCGATATTGCAGCAAACCATCGAATTTTTAACTCGATCTGGTTATCAATTTATTGGTATGGATCATTTTGCAAAGCCGGATGATGAACTAGCTGTAGCGCAACAACAGGGAAAACTGCATCGCAATTTCCAAGGTTACACTACACAGCAAGAAGCTGATTTATTAGGCATGGGGGTATCCGCGATCAGTCAGATTGGTGATTGTTATTCGCAAAATCAAAAAAAACTACAAGATTATTACCAACAAGTTGAGCAATTAGGCCATGCACAATGGAGAGGTATTCAATTAAGCAAAGATGACTTAATCCGCCGCGAAGTAATCAAACAATTAATCTGTAACTTCCGCTTAAACAAAAACACCATTGAACAACAATTTGCGATACAATTTGATCATTATTTTGCACATGACATGCAACTGTTAACGCCTTTTATTGAGGATAAGCTGATCACCATGGATAAACATCAGATTCAAGTTTCTGCCACAGGTAAGCTATTGATCCGTAATATTTGTATGTGTTTTGATGTGTATTTACGCCAACAGGCACGCCAGCAACAATTTTCTCGAGTCATTTAAGTAATGCAAAATAGATCAAGTTTATATCTAGGTTTAATGTCAGGCACCAGCTTGGATGCCATTGATGTTGCACTATGTGAGCGCAATGAAGACGGTTTTGTACAAGTTGCAGGGACTGCCATTGACCTAGACCCTAAGCTGCGCCAACAATTGCTTAATATATGTAATGAAAAACACAGCAGCTTGCATCAAATAGGGGAAGTAGATCACCTGTTTGCGGCCGCTTGTGCACAGGCGATTAATCATCTACTTAGCCAAGAAGGTATCAACCCATCCACTGTCACGGCAGTAGGCAGTCATGGTCAAACCATCTATCACTCTCCTGATACTGAAATTGCTTTTACCCAACAAATTGGTGATGCCAATGTGATCGCTGCACAAACACAGATCCCTTGCGTTGCTGACTTTAGACGTATGGATATGGCTTACGGTGGGCAAGGTGCGCCCTTAGTCCCCGCCTTTCATCAAGCTTTATTTGCTGAGCATGAGCAACAACGCGTTATTTTGAATATTGGTGGGATTGCTAATATCAGTGTATTAAATGGCACTGAACATGCTTTTGGTTATGATACAGGACCTGGTAATATGTTGATGGATGCATGGATTAACCTGCATCATCAGCAAATCTATGACAAAGATGCTTGGTTTGCTAAGAGTGGGCAAATTAATCAAACACTATTAAACCAATTATTAGCAGATCCTTATTTCACTTTACCTGCTCCTAAAAGTACCGGAAGAGAAAAATTTAATCTCACTTGGTTAACCGAGCAGATAGCCGATCAAAATTATCCAGCACAAGATGTGCAACGAACGTTATTAGAATTCACAGCCATCACTATTGCAGAACAAATCAAACAACAAAGCCAAGCTTGTGATGTGTATGTTTGTGGAGGCGGTGCATTAAACCCATTATTAATGTTACGTTTAGATGCATTATTGGTAGGTCATCAAGTGCAAACCACCGAGGCCTTAGCTATTAACCCAATGTATGTAGAAGCCGTTGCTTTTGCTTGGTTAGCAGAACAAAGAATATTAGAAAGGAAAGTCCCGTTGAAAGCTGTCACAGGCGCGACAAGAGATACCATTTTAGGTTGTGTTTATTTGCCTTAGCGCATTCTCATAATCACACCATTTTAGTATTTGTCGGTTAAACGGTAAAAACACCATAGCAATAAATGTAATGCCATCAAGATAGCAGTAATAGCAAAGAACATTAAAAAAGTGACCTGCTGAACGACTAACCATTGTTCAATATCTACCATCATATAAACAGCAAAAAAACCAATTAACATCACTAGATTAATCAGCATACACTGCTTACAACGCCCCAATTTTTCTTTGAATAAGCTACTCATACAAGCGTTACAAGCCACTTGAATCTCCTACATCTTGTTAATTAGGATAACTTTGATTAATATTTACCCATTATTCTATTTATGAGTCAGCATTATGCATCACTTTATCAGCATCTTATTTGCACTGATAATCTTTTCAGTGGAGGCCTCTGAAAAAAGAGCCGCGCCAGTTAAGAGTGACACAGCGGTGCCGCATAATAATGGCACGCAAGGCTTATTAAAAGATACCTATATCGAACCTATTGATAACTTTAACAGTATCGGTAGTGAATACAAAAAGCCTAAAGACACCACTCAGAAAAAACAACAAGCAACACTACAAAAGTCGGAAGTCAGTAATAATATGAATAGTACACCTTCGACCACTACAAGCGATGCTACCCCACAAGCTAAAATGCCCGTTGAATCGAGCACCATTAACAAAAATCAACCCGCTTCCATTCCAGCATCATAACTCGTTCAGAATAAATAACCGTTAAGGTCGTTTACTGTTTGACCTAGCCTAAGCTTTAGATATACTGGTTATCCACTTGAATTTAAGAGCTTAATGAATGAAATATATTGGCGCACATGTTAGTGCCTCTGGTGGCGTATTTAACGCTCCTAAAAATGCCCATAATATTGGGGCAACAGCTTTTGCTTTATTTACTAAAAATCAACGACGTTGGGAGGCTAAACCACTTGACGAAAATACGATCCGTAAATTTAAAGCAGCGTGCTTACGTTATAAGATACAAAGCCAAAATATTTTACCTCATGACTCATATTTAATTAATTTGGGCCACCCGGAAGCAGAAGCACTAGCAAAGTCTCGCCATGCTTTTTTAGATGAGATGCAACGTTGTGAACAACTCGGTTTAAGCTTGTTAAACTTTCATCCAGGTAGTCACTTGAAAAAGATAGCAGAAGCAGATTGTCTAAAGCGTATTGCCGAATCCATTAATATCGCTTTACAGCAAACCACTCACGTTTCTGCGATTATTGAAAATACTGCTGGTCAAGGTACCAACTTAGGATATCGTTTTGAACACCTTGCGGAGATTATTGAACAGGTTGATGATAAACAACGTGTAGGTGTTTGTATTGATACCTGTCATACCTTCACCGCAGGTTATGACTTACGAGGAATGGCAGCAACAGAAACAACCTTTAAGGAGTTTTCTGATGTAGTGGGCTTTGAGTATTTACGCGCAATGCATATCAATGACAGCAAAGTGCCCTTTGCTAGCCGTGTAGATCGACATGCACCTTTAGGGGCAGGTGAAATTGGTTGGGATTGTTTTGAATATCTGATGAAAGACAAACGCTTTGATGACATCCCACTGATTTTAGAAACCACAGATGAAAGTCTGTGGCCACAAGAAATAAATCGTTTAAAACAATGGTCAGAGGCTGAATAAGCGCTAATTATTGCTTTAGAGCATTAAATACTTTGAAACTCATTAAACAGCGATTATGCTACTAAAGTAACGTTAAAATAAGGAAAGTAATATTCATGTTCCAACCACTTAAAGCATCTATTCAAACCTATATGACAGAAGAGCATGTTGCCTTTGTCGAACGCGCATTTCATTATGCATATGCGGCACATGATGGTGTGAAAAGAGCAAGTGGGGAACCCTATATTACACACCCTGTAGCAGTAGCTGGTATTTTGGCTGATATGAAGCTGGATTACGAAGCGATATCTGCAGCGCTCATGCACGACGTATTGGAAGACACAGACACCACACATGAAGAGTTAGCAGAGGCTTTTAATGCTGATGTAGCACAACTTGTAGAGGGTGTGACTAAGCTAGATAAGTTCAACTTTGAAAACCGTGAACAAGCACAGGCGCAAAACATCCGAAAAATGTTAATCGCCATGTCTAAAGATTTCCGAGTAATGTTAATTAAACTTGCTGACCGCGTACACAATATGCGTACTCTGGATTCATTACGCTTAGATAAACGTCAGCGTATCGCTCAAGAAACCTTTGAAATCTTTACCCCAATTGCTAACCGTCTGGGTTTACACCATTTAAAAAATGAGCTGGAAGAACTTGCCTTTAAAGCGCAAAACTCAGCTCGTTACCATGTATTAAAAGAGGCGATTGCCAAAGCTCGCGGTAACCGCCAAGACTTTATTGAAAGTATTTGTGATGAAATATCAGAACAACTCAATTCAATGTCTATTGATGCACAAGTGATTGGCCGTGAAAAACACCTCTATAGTTTATACAAAAAAATGCGCAAAAAAGGCTGCCAATTCCATGATGTTATGGATGTGTATGCCTTTAGAATTATCGTAAAAGACCTAGATACTTGTTATCGCGTACTAGGCCAAATACATCATTTGTATCAGCCAAAATTAGAGTTCTTTGAAGATTATATTGCCTTACCAAAAACCAATAGTTACCAATCTTTGCACACCACCTTGATTACCCATCAAGGTGTGAATATAGAAATTCAAATCCGTACTGAAGATATGGATGCTGTTGCTAAACACGGTATTGCTGCACATTGGAGCTATAAAGAAGGTAAACAAACCACTAACATTGCCGCACAACTGCAAACTCGTAACTGGTTCCAAGGATTAACTGAGCAAGAAGATAACAGCACTAACTCCATTGTTTTACTAGAAAATATTAAACAAGAGTTAGGCAAGAATGATATTCACGTATTAACCCCTCAGGGTAAAATTATCGTGCTACCTGCTTTTGCCACTGCCGTAGATTTCGCCTATGCCGTGCATACCAAGATTGGGCATCATTGTATTGGTGCCAAAGTAGATAATGAATATTCAGTATTAAGCCAAAAACTAGAAAGTGGTCAAACCATTGAGATCATTACAGGTAAAGAGCCTAGCCCAAGTCCTGAATGGTTGAACTTTGCTGCCACACATAGAGCACGAAACAGTATTCGTAACTACCTAAAACAGTTACCACAAACTACCACCATCCCATTAGGTCGCCGTTTATTAAAACAGGCACTCAATGCGACTAATTTAACCGATATCCCACAGGAAAATATCGACAAGGTGATCGCCGATCATCATCTAGATGGCTTTAACCACCTGTTACATGAAATTGGTAGCGGTAAACTACTGAGTTTAATCATAGCAAGACGTTTACGCGGTAATGCTGGCGAACTCACTGAGTCACAACATAAACAAAATATTCGCCAAAGCGCTATTAAAGGTGCAGAGGACATTATGTTGACTTATGCAAACTGTTGTAAGCCATTACCAGGCGATCCAATTGTTGCTCATACCAGTACCGGTAAAGGGGTCGTGGTACATGTGACCAATTGTCACAATGTTAGTGGCTTTGAAAATGAACTTGATAAGTATATCGCTGTCGAATGGGATATGAAGTTTATGAACCAGTATGAATACTCAAGTGATCTGGTGGTTCAGATGGCTAATCATAAAGCTGGCTTAGCGAAAATGTTTAACGTAATAGCCAAAAGTAATGCGAACGTTATAGATTTACAAACCACTGCGGTGACTAATCAAATCTATTCAATTAACGTTACCTTAACTGTGATTAACCGAATACATTTGTCTCGTATAATGCGTCAAATTAAGAAATTAAGCGGCGTGAAAAGCGTGAAACGTAACAATAAAAAATAACTAAGAAAAATGATACTTAAATCAATTACTTCACATGATAAGAAGTATCATTTATATTGTTTATAATAAAAATAATAATAACAATATCTACAT